>JAJBVF010000212.1 GCA_020859965.1 Clostridiales bacterium | reverse complement strand
CCCGCGGCTCCATTTTCATGGCCGCTGCAGTGGACTGATTGATCTCGTCAAGGATCTCCCTGTTGCGGCATACGGTAAGATGAAGAGACTTCCGGTCATTTCCGCCAACCGGAGCCTGACAGCCTGCCTTTACCACCGTCTCAATCAATTCGTCCGATACTGCCCTGTTCGGGTCAAAATCTCTCGTTGATTTTCTTTTTGCGATTGCTTCTAATGTTTGCATAACATATACCTCCTTAATGATGCACAGAGACGCGAAAGGATTATTTGCAGCCTGGCTGCCCGCGCCTCGCGGGTTGGGAAAAAAGGTTCTCCCATATTATTTAATGTAATTATTATTTTTACATTATAATGCCATATTAAAGTAATGTCAATACTTACAATTGATTTTTAAAAAAAATCTGCTATACTTCTTTCTATAATATCGCTTCAATTGCATCTACATCCAGAACAGACTGTGCATACGCTCTTCCAAGTTTCATCGGTCCGCACTGAATCACCTCCGGAATATTCTGCGGGTCAAATTTCGCAAACATCATCTTACCAGCTCTGGCATCATCCGGAATACACAAGGCCGGGAAAAAGAGAATCAGTCTTTTGATCTTCTCTTTCAGCTCCGCTCCAACAAGTGCTGAGACGAATCCCCCCTGGCTTCCACCCATCATTATTCACAAAAGGAAGCTTCCTGGTATACGCGATCACAGCTTTTAAATCCTCTGCTTCCGTAAATACAGTCATCTTCGTTGTATCGGTATCGCTCTTTCCCTGAAGACAGCCTCCGTTAAAGTCAAAGCAAAAAGCCACAAAACCCTGCTCTGCAAAAAAATTTGCGTAATTCTCCACGGTCTCGTAATTCCCCATAAAGCCATACGTTACCTTTCCGTTCACTGCCTCTTCCTTTTCTGCATATCCTCCCGGATCGACTCCAGGCACTCCTCCGGAACCTCTCCGCTTGCGCGGAAGCTCGCGACTGCCTCGCTCATCACACGGAAATTCAGCTCTGTCCCCCTTCCATCCGGCACATAATCTGCCGCGCAGTTCGCACTGATCCCAAACCGTCCGGCAGTAGTGACCGCATCCATATTGGCTCCGAGGAAGATAAACTCCCACCCATAACGCTCTTTTTGTCTCTCAATCTGATGCCTGACCATTTGCAGCGAGTATTCCCGGCTGGCATTTTCCTGGCCATCTGTGATAATCACAAACATCACCTTCTCTGCGCGATAGTCTTCCGAAGTGTTCTTCTGCACCGTTCCGATTTTATGAATGGCCTTGCCGATAGCGTCCAGCAAAGCCGTCGAGCCACCCACGCAATATTCCCTGTCTGTAATCGGTTTCACCGCCCGGATGTCGATCCGGTCATGCAGCAGTTCATAGCAATTGTCAAACAAAACCGTTGTGATCACACACTCGCCATCGATTGCCTTCTGCTTCTGCAGCATGGCATTGTAGCCGCCAATCGTGTCACTTTCCAGCCCTGCCATCGATCCGCTTTTGTCCAGAATAAATACCAGCTCTGTCAGATTTTTCTTCATTTCCTTCGTCCTCCTGTGTTTTATGATTGCACCGCCGCTTCTCTGTGTCTTCACACCTGCGATGTATTTAATCGGATAGGGGAACGTCTTGTTTCCCCTATCCGCCTAGCGCGGGTTGCGTCCAGCGAAAGCTGGAATAATTCCTTACGCAGCCCTGCGCATCATAAAATAGCACAGGAGCCATCCGGATCGGTCGCTTTCAAAGCGACAAAACGATCATTTGCTCCCCAGCAAAGGCTGATCGTACTCGAACAAAACCTCGTTGATCTGGTAAATGTCATAAATGCCGTTCACAATAAAAAATTCTATGATGACATCGAATTTCTGGCTGTGGGACAGGGCATAACCGGCTCTTTCCAGAAGATCGTCTGTTTCTGAAAGGGAAAGCTCCAGCGCGATTGCCAGCGCTATTATCGTCCGCTTGCCGGGAAGATATCCATTCCCGCTTCTGATCTTCGAAAAAAGCCGCCGGTCAATGTTCGCCCGCTTGTATACCTCTGCATCCGTTTTCCCCTTCGCATCAATCAGACGCAAAAGCGTATCTCCAAACGGCTCATCGAGATCCATCATCCAGTCATCCAGAGAATCACTAAATGGTATCGATTCATTCCTCAATACTGGCTCTTGAGACAGCTTTCCTGGTGAGAAAGACGATTCTGATTCATCCCTCAAAGCCTGCTTTTCTACATCAAGCAGTTCCCTGCCTGAAAGATGCCTGCGTTCAACATAATTTTCATCAAAATACTGTCTGATGGCACCCTGCAGCTTCTCTCCCACAGATAGTGCTTCCTTATCGAAAACGGCAAGATAGATGTCCATGTCGTTTTGTTCGAGGAACTCCCTAATCGAGGATACCGCCACCTGCATGGCCTCTTTTTTCGGATAACCATAAATACCGGAAGAGATCAGCGGAAAGGCAATGCTGTCGCATTTATGCTGCTTCGCTAAAGTCAGAGCTTCTGTATAAGCAGAGCGAAGCTGTTCCTCACACCGTTTGGCATCTTCTCTATGATAGGCCGGGCCGACTGCATGAATCACATACTTCGCCGGCAAACGAAATCCTGGCGTGATTACCGCCTGACCAGTCTGAATCGGTGCCAGCTTTTTACAGGCATCTTGCAGCTGCTCCGGTCCTGCTGCATGAAAGATAGCGCCACACACGCCTCCGCCCATGCGCAGATCGATATTCGCTGCGTCTACTACCGCATCTACATTCATTTTCGTAATGTCCTGACGGACGATTGTAAAAGGCATAGATTATTCCCCCTGACTATAAGTACCGATTGGTTTTGAATACAATGCACGGTGGTTTTGAACAAGCCTGTTGAAGATTTCCTGTGTGTTGAGCAATCCGGAAAACAATCCCTTATCGCCAATTATCTTTCTTCCGCTTCATCTTTTGCCATTTCCAGATAATAATTATAATCGATTTCCGTTTCATAATCTTCCGGATCAATGCCGTATTCACTTCCATCTTCGCATTCCCTGCGCCAGCCGTATTTGCTCTCATAGAGAGCTTTGTCAAATTCTTCTTTCGTCTCGTAATTATCCGGGTCCAGGCCTTCCCAGAATGCTTCATCCCTGCACTCCTCCCGCCACGAATCCTTTCATAGACACGATTTATAAATTCCGTATTCTGGTCAGAAAATATTTGCTTGCTGTACCTGAACCGCTTTCCAATTTACCATTTTCGTATTGTGCCGCACCGTGGAGGACGACTCACCCAAAGTGGTTTTGCCGATATACTCCTCGGCAAGCCCTACATAAGAAACCTTCTCTTCCAGATAAATGTAATATTCCTCTGACACCTGTTCCATAAAGGCATCCAGTTCCGTCTATAAGCGTATAGTATAATCGAATTAATATTCATTTTCAACAGATTTGTAAATCAATTTCATTCCATTGTGGTCACTTTCCCATCAATTTCCCACATGTACAAATATATTTCTGACTCGTCTGAAACTTCTAAACAACGAAGTCCGTGACATCTTCCGTGATTTTATCCTGGAATTATTGATTCTGATATCCAGACCATCTATCGCTACGGAATTGCGACCTTAAAAACATGTTTTTACTTTATGAAGGAAGCGGTGACGATGGCTTCAGACAGAGTAACGATTAATAAGAAGGATCCGGACATGGAGGCACAGGTGGAAACCGCACTCGCGGAGTACGGAATTTATTCTATCAGGCACGTCCTGTATAACTGCTCCGCTTTCCGCAATCGGCCAGATCCATAGGAACCAGTCAACAGGAAAAGTCAGTAGAGCAGAGACAACGGTTTCTGACATAATCATCAGCATGAGCAAAGAGTATTTTGTGAATTCAATCGTAAAAAGACTGTTAAATTCTAAACGGCTATGCTAAAATGAAATCAAATGACAGGGAATTGGGGTTGCCGGCAAACGCCGCTGTAGAATGAAGATGGAGCAGAAGGGAAGGTGCTGCTTATGGCAACATGGAATCCATGGCACGGCTGCACGAAAACCAGTGCCGGATGTGCACATTGTTATGTCTACAGGCGGGATGCGGAATTTGGACGCGATGCTTCCATAGTCCACAAGACCGCTTCTTTTGACCTGCCTTTGCGTAAAAATCGCCAGAGGGAATACAAGCTGCAACCGGACGGGGACTACGTCTACACCTGCTTTACCTCCGATTTCTTTCATCCAGATGCGGACAGCTGGCGTCCGGAAGCGTGGGCGATGATGAAAGCCCGTCCGGATCTGGAATTTTATTTTGTCACTAAACGTCCGGAACGTTTTTCCGTTGGCCTGCCCGCCGATTGGGGAAACGGCTACGAGAACGTCCACATCGTCTGCACCTGTGAAAACCAGTCCATGACCAGAAAGCGGCTTCCTGTCTTTCTGCAGCTTCCTATCCGCCATAAAGAGATTATTCATGAGCCGATGCTTGAGACCATTGACATCCGTCCTTTTCTCATGCAATATCATGATGAAATCGAACTTGTCTCCTGCGGCGGGGAATCCGGCGACAATGCCAGAGTGTGCGACTTCGGATGGATACTGGACACCATGACTCAATGCATCGAATACAATGTCGCATTCCATTTTCATCAGACCGGCTACAATTTCCGGCGCGGGGACCGCATTTACCATATCAGCCGAAAAGACCAGCACACACAGGCAGCTAAGGCCGGGGTGGATTTTGCACCTCACAAATGACCGCTGCCACCGTGCTGTAATCATATACATCTGGGGGAATGACATCAAATGATGAGTAAAACACACATAACAATGGGAATCGGAACTTCCCTTCTTCTCTTACATCCGCACACGGCAACCGGTATATCCGCAGCCCTCATCGGTGGCACGTTCGGAGCTATCATTCCGGATATTGACTGCAAATCTACCAAAGTCAGCCGCGACGCACTCTACGGAAGGCTCATCGCAGGCACAGTCATTGCAGCTTCTGTTATCTGGGGGCAGACCCAGCCGGTGAGTCTGCTGAAAAATATCTTACAGACACATGTCAGCAATACTATCCTCATGGGATTCCTGTTCATGTCCGTCCTCAGCGTGGCAGGACGAATCAGCGGACACAGAAGTTTTTCTCATTCATTCCTGTTCTTTGTACTTACGAGCGGATCCATTTATCAGATCTACCCGGCATTCCTGCCCGGATTCTGCATCGGATGCCTGTCGCATCTGCTGCTGGACTGCCTGAATAAAAAGCCGGTACGTCTTTTATATCCGATAAAGAAAGGATTTTGCCTGAATCTATGTTATGCAGATGGTGCGGCGAATAAGGTATTGCTTTGGGTGGGACTTTTGCTTTCGATCTACGGAGTTGCATTGGTATGGCTGCAATAATAAGCGCCATCTATGGCATGGGCTGGACAGCGTACTGGCTCTGCTAAATGACGATTCTCAAGCGCTGAACACATTTCAGCGCTTGCCCGGACCTGCGCATAAAAGGCGCCGCGAAATACCATTCAGGTATCTGCGGCGCCTTTGCCATTAATAAGTTTAGTACAGATTTACAAAATAGTAAATTCTCTAACATAGCAAAAAAATATCTTAATTAAATACTCCCCTTCTTAGTCTCACAAAAGAAATACCACAGGGAATGGCGAAACCGACATTCCCTGCGAATCAAATATAACCGTTCAGAATATGAGCTGCATATTTCCTTCCTTTACTTTGTAATGTACGAAAAACTGTCTCCAGACTGTATATATTTCACTGGAGTATCCGTACCAATCACCCGCGGCAGATACTGGAGCATATGGCGCATTCCCAGCTCCTCCACGTTGAAATGACCCATTTCAAGAATCGTTTTTGGCATATTTTCCATACAGGAATCACGGATGTAAGCGCTAAGCGTCCAGTCAATGATTTCAAATGGTATCAGCACATCCACCTGTTCTTTACAAACCGTTTTGATGGCCTCATTATCCGGAATTTCTGTCCTGTTCCCAAATGGTCTTGCCCCCTGTACATGCTCACAGAAGAAAACTTTGCGTACCACCGTATCATAGCTTCCGACCACACGGATCCCGGTAAGATTCAATTTTTCCATCAGGAACCTGGCAAGCTCTGGAACTGTTGTCTGCGGAATTTCGTAAAGCAAAGGTTTTTTCTTATCCCCTATGCAATAATCTTCCCACCCAAGCTCTTTCATAATCCCATAAAAAATTCCGTCGGTATTTTGCCCGCTATGTCCTCCATGGATATGGTCATGATCTCTGTAAACGACAATCTGATTATCTTCCAGGAGTTTTTTCTTTTCCTCATAGACCGGATTACCTTCCAGCCACTCAGTTGTATCCTCATGGCTGTAAAAAAGCGGTTCATGACAAATGATAAGGTTCGCATTCTCTTCGACAGCCTTTCGGATCACATCCGTTGACGCAAAGCAGGTCACGACAATTCCCGTACATTCTCTGGATGCATCTCCGATTTTTACCAGATCACAGGTCATTGTTTCTTCCAGCGGAGGATGAAATGCCTCCAGCTTCTGAATGATTTCTTTTATTTTCATAATTCTGTTCTTTCCTCAATATTTACTCAGGTATATGGGGTTCTGTTTCGTCATCCTTAAGTTCCCGGAAAATCAGCATTCCACTGCTCTTCGCAGAACCCTTCGCAGTAAATCTTTCATATCCCACAGACGCGCCTCGCCGTCAGGAAATGCATCTGCTTCTGAGACCGCAAGATCTGCCGCGTGTTCGATGGTATCCGAATCCAGTACGCGCCCTCGCAGATATTCAGCCACTGCAACCGTCTCATAAGGGATTCCGGCGACTCCGCCAAACACAAAACGTGCAGCTTCTACGCGCCCGTTTGAAACGGTAAGTCCCGCAGCCAGACTGACGGATGTAAAATACTCCCGCACTCCCTGATCCGTTTTTTCGAAAAACAGCTGAGCAAAACTATTTGCAGGAAGCCGGATTGCTTTTAACAGCTCTCCTTTGTGCAGTACATCCTTTGCGGATTTTTGAGAAGCCAGAAGCTTTTCGGCACCGAGTGTCCGCTGTGTAGTCACAAACTCAGCACGCATAAGAAGCAATACCGGCGCCAGATCCGAATGGTTCACTGCAAAGCAGCCGCAGTTCATGCATCTGGAAGCTTCGCGCAATATCCAGTCACGGTCCGGTGTAAAGCTGTCCTCGTCATACAGCGTTCTGTCCTGTATTTTCCGCTCCGGTGCCTGGCAGGCGTCCGCCAGCTCAATTCCATTCGTATCAACCGTACGAAAACCGGTAAATGAATCCGGTTCATTTGTCCACACACGGTCCGGTTCCAGCCAGGAACAGATTGCTTCCGCCGTTTTTCTGCCTCCCGCTACCGCACGGCTGGCAATGTTCGGCCCGGTAGCCACATCTCCGCAGGCAAAGATTCCCGGCTGATGGGTAGCTCCCGTTGTAAGGTCTGTATCGATCAGGCCACGCGCACTGGCAAGCTTTTTCATCAGGTCTTCTCCGAGATAGGTGATGTCCACTCTCTGACCTGTGGCAAGAAGAATCGCGTCTGCGGGGAAAAGTTTTTTCTCCGTTTCTGAGTACTGTGGGGAGAAGCGATGCTCTTCATTATAAACAGAAAGACATTTTTTTGCAAGCATTCCCAGAGGCTTCCCGGCAGTATCTGTCTGAATTTCCTGAAGTCCCCATCCGCAGCAGATCTCAACCCCAGCTTCCCGGCAACGTTGAATTTCTTCCGGTGAAGCGGGCATTTCATATTCCTGTTCCAGACAGATCACTGTCACTGAATCCGCTCCCAGCCGGGCCGCCGTCAGAGCTGCGTCCATTGCGACATTTCCGCCGCCGCACACCAGGATCCGGCCATTGATTTCTTTTCTGAGGAAACTGTTCACCCCAGTCAGAAAGTTAAGACCAAACTCCGCCACTTCTTCATGCCCGATTCCCAGCACAGGCTGCTTCCAGGCACCGGTACCAAGGCAGACAGAATCATACTCTGAAAAAAGTTCTTCCACCGTAAAGTCCGTTCCGATCTGCGTATTCATCTGAAACTGAATTCCCATCTGTTCCAGGCTTTCAATCACCTGATCCAGATAGTGCTTCGGCAGACGATAATGCGGAATTCCATAGCGCATGACGCCTCCTGCCTCCGGTTTTCTTTCGAACACAGTTACCCCATGACCGGCTTTCCGAAGAAAATATGCCGCGCTTAAGCCGGAAGGTCCTGCACCCACAACCGCCACCTTTTTCCCGGTTTCCTGATCCGGAGCACAGTAAAATTCCGTTCTATGTTCCAGAATATAATCACCCAGGAACCGTTCCAGATTATGAATGCTCACACTGTCGCCAAATTTCCCCTGATTACATTTTTGTTCACAGGGATGGGGACATACTCTTGAAAGCAGCATGGGAAACGGGTTTGCTTCCATTAAGATCCGGGCTGCCTGTTTTATATTTCCTTTACGGATTTCCTCTGTATACGCAGGTATGTTCGTGCCGGCCGGACATGCCTGACTGCACGGTGACTCATGCGTATACATCCCTCCAAACAAAGAATGCTGCTCACTTTCGCCATGCATCGCGCAGCAAAAATCGCCGCCCTTTCGATTGCAGGTCACACATCCGCCCATGAAATCCGTATAACGATAATATCGGCAGTGAACATCCTGAAACAGGTCGCCGGCAATGGTCGCCATATTCCGGATCTGTTCTGTCGCGACAGACGCTGCTGCTTTTGCAAGTACCGGAATCTCTTCCTGCTCTGCAAGTGTGCAAAGCCGGGTTTCCGCACCGATCTGCCATCCATCATCCAGCTTTACAATTTCATCCGCATGTTCTATTTTATCGATCTGGAGTACCCGATCCGGGTATTCCGGAAGGATCTGGTCTTTCCATGTATTCAGGAAATCAGTTCCGCCGGAAATCACGGTTACGCTGTCGGGTGTTTCCTGGATATATTTTTCCGCGGTTTCGTAGTCATTGACTCTTTTATATTCAAATTGTTTCATCTCCACCCTCCAATCATATCCTCACAGCGCGTCCGCCGTTTGCCTGTACTGATGGATCAGTTCCAGAACTTTTTCAGTCCCGGGACATTGCCCGGCATATTCGCTCAATACTTTCTCAAAATCATGATCTGCAGGATTCTCTTTCTGATAAAACTGCGCGATACAGATCATAGTAAGAGCACGAATGCTGATATAGGCGGAATGCCGTTCAAAATATCCGCTGTCCCGGAACAATTCATACAGCCTGTATTCCTGCGGAGGCAATCCTTCCAGAGTAAGGATATCAGCATCCTGGCAGGCAACAGTCAGAATGGAACAGGCATTTACCGCTCTCCGGTTTAACAGCACGGTGCAGCCGCCGCAGATTCCACGATCACAATTTCTTTTGAGATCAATTCCGGCAATACGGTTATTTAACGTTTCCCGCAAAGTCTCCGTCGCCGGAATCCGATCTGTTTTCAAAACCGCTGCTCCATCTGATCTTCCATCTTCCGGAGGCTGTCCTTCTT
The DNA here is from genome assembly GCA_020859965.1 of Clostridiales bacterium. Lineage (GTDB taxonomy): Bacteria > Bacillota > Clostridia > Lachnospirales > Lachnospiraceae > Choladousia. The sequence goes on along the minus strand of JAJBVF010000212.1, from coordinate 1,212 downwards.
TTCGAAACGATTCTTTCTCACTAATCTCAAACAGATATTCCCGGCCATTTACAGTAAGCTTCAGATTATTTAACATAACTGTATCCTCCATCCTATCTTCCGGCATTGAGCGGATGCTGATAAACACCGTCCGTGAAGCCAAGTGAATGTGCCGGACAATTCAGATAGCATTGTCCACAGCTCTGACAACTCTCCGGATAGGCAATCACTGATTTCTGCCGTACATAATCGAAACGGAATACGTCCATCGGACAGATCCTGTAACAGCGCTGACATCCGATGCATTTATTCAAATCCACGCGAATCACACTCATGATTGTCCTCCTTTCTCTGGCTCCGACGATATGGAAAATGCTTTCGTGGGGCTCCATCCGCTTGAAGGAATGGTGTCATCCTCCGGCAGATTCAGTGCCTGCTGCTCTCCGGGGAAGCGGAAGGTCTGATAACGTTTTTCATAAGGCTCCGATAAATCGCCCTTCCACTCATCTTTTAACTCTACCCGGTCAAATCTCATATCATCGCCATCTTTTGTAATTGTAAAATAACACAGATACTCATCATTGCGATACGGATAATCCGCCCGATAATGATATCCGCGGCTCTCTTTTCTCTCCAGACTTGCGCGAAGCTTCATCTCCGCGCAAAGCGCTTTATGCTCTACCTCATGACAGAGGCGAAGCTCATGCGCATCGGCGGCTTTCAGAAGTGGAAGCACCTCCCTCTGGAATTCCTTTACCAGCCCCAGTGTATGGGTCAGAGATTCTTCTGTTTTTACGACTGTCACCCATCCCGGTGCCATGATCGAATGAAGCTGATCACAGGCCCAGGAAGGTCGAAATCCTTTTTCCTTCTTCATCGGCGCAAGTATCTCACACTCGTATGTATCCCAGATGCCGGAAGGAATCTGATTCCTACTCTGATTCCGGATATACTTTCCTGCCGCTTTCCCGGCAATATAGCCCTGTGTTGAGCAGAAGTTCGAGGTAAATCCCGTTGCTGCCAGATAAGATCCGCCGGATACGCAGGAGCCGTTGCATCCGTCTCCCGCTACCCAAAGTCCTTCCAGCGCGGTTTTTCCTTCCAGGTCATCGATTCCGCAGAAAATTCCGCAGCCCAGGTGCAGCTGCATACCGACCGCCGCTCCATAAGTATCGCCTTTGGGAAGATCGCTAGTCCATTTTCCTTTTCTCGGATCCTCAAATTTCCCTGAGC
>JAJBVF010000457.1 GCA_020859965.1 Clostridiales bacterium | reverse complement strand
CGGGCGGATTCCGGACTTGCACCGGTTAGAAACGTGCGCCGCCAGGCGCACTAATCGAGAGCCTGCAGCATTTGATGCCGCGGCTCCTGATCTCCCGTTTCCGCTTCTTTCCACTCCCGTTTTTTCTGCCCGCGTCTTTCCGATTCTCTCGCGCTCCAGAGCATCATCATCCGCATCCATCACCGTTTCTTTCGTCCATCCAGTGCGTACCGTCCCAGCCCCGGAAACAGTTCCTGTTTTATTTACTCTTTTTCCTGCACCCGGTCGTCTTGGCCCGAATACATCCTGCTCGCCGGTTTCTGCTTTTCCGAACCGCAGTTTATTACTGTAGTTCTTCGAGATGTCCGCTTCCGTTCGCAGCTTTCCCCTACCTTTTGGGGCGTCCCTTTCGACGCGCAGCTTTTCCCTGTTCTTTGGTGCGTCTGCTCCAGTGGACAGTTCTATTTCCCCTTCTGCTGCTCCCGGCTTGCCGCGCACCCTCACTTTTCTTTTCGGCAGCACATCAGCTTCTTTTCCAGGTCCATCTGCAGCATTTTCTGAGAGTACATCGGTGACCTTTTCCTCTCCTTTTGCCGCCTTTTTACCAGTCATATCGTCCTCTGTAAAACGGAGCCGGTTGGATTTTCCAGCCATTTACACCTCCCCTCCGGCAGAGGGAACAACTTCCGACAGCTTTGTCGTCATAATACGGTACAGCTCGCTGTCCTTCGGGAAGTGGTCAACAAACGGAAGGATCACATTCCCATAAAACAGAAGTCCCTCGCCTTCACCAGACTGGGTGACATAGGAAAGCTGATGGGGCGAAATACCGAGCTGCTGCGCAAGAATCTGCCGGTCCCCCGATGCCTGATTGAGCATGATAATGAAGTCACTGTTCTCGAAAATGTTCTCCACTTCGCGTGACGAAAGCAGGTCCTTCACATTCTGCGTAATACCGGTGGGTACCCCGCCCCACTTTCTGAAACGCTTCCAGATTTCCACGGAATATGCCGCCGTCTGTTCCTCTTTCAGAAGCAGATGAAATTCGTCCATATAATAGCGGGTGGTCTTTCCCTCGCTCCGGTTCTGTGTCACGCGTCCCCATACCTGGTCCTGCACAATGAGCATCCCGATTTTTTTCAGCTGTTTGCCCAGCTCCTTGATGTCGTAGCAGACGAACCGGTTCTGAATGTCCACGTTCGTGTGGTGGTTGAACAGGTTCAGGGAGCCTTTCACATAGATTTCAAGAGCGGTCGCCACATGGCGGGCTTCCTTTTCCTCCTGTTCCAGCAGGGCGTGGTACAAGTCCTCCAGCAGCGGCATATTCTCCGGCACCGGATTCTCGAAATACTTCTGGTAAATCTGATGGACACAGCGGTCAATCACTGTTTTCTCCACCGGCTGCAGCCCCTCCTTGCCGCCGACGATCAGCTCACACAAAGAAAGAATAAAATCAGACTTCAAGGCGACAGGGTTGTCCTCCTCAGAGTAGTTCAGGTTGATGTCCATCGGATTGATATACTGCGTACTCGACGGACTGATTTTTATCACCTGTCCATCCAGACGGTTCACGAGAGCCGTATATTCTGACTCCGGATCGCACACGATAATATCATCATCTGTCGCCAGGAACGCATTGGCAATCTCGCGCTTCGCTGCGAATGATTTACCGGAACCGGGTGTTCCCAGAATCAATCCGTTCGGGTTTTTCAGCCGAAGCCGGTCTACCATGATCAGGTTGTTGGAGAGTGCGTTCAGCCCATAATAAAGGGAGCCATCGCCTTCCTGAAACAGCTCCTGTGTGGTAAATGGCACGAAGATTGCCGTGGAGCTTGTCGTCAACCCACGCTGGATGTTGATCTGACAGTCTGCAAGCGGCAGGCTGCTCATCAGTCCCTGTTCCTGCTGGAAGTCCAGGCGGCGCAGGTTGCAGTTATGCTTCTGTGCCAGAGAGGACGCCCGGAACACATTGGTCTCCAGCTCCTGCTCGGTGCGCCCGGTGCTCATTACCAGAAACGTCACCATGAACATCCTTTCATTCTGGCTCTGCAGCTCCTTCAGCAGGGCTTTTGCATCTTTGCCGTAAGTCGCAAGGTCGGACGGAATGATGTCCATATCATATCCGGAACGGACTGCTTTTTTCTGTTCCTCAATCTTCGAACGGTCCAGCTCCGTGATCGTCCGCTTCACAGTCTTGATCGCTTTGTTCTGGTCTACCGACTGGATGTGCATCGTGACGACCTGGCTGCTATCCATATCGAGAAAATCTTTCAGCAGCCGGTCGCTGATGTCGGATGCCGTGATCGACAGGAAAGACATCGCCGCGTAGAGGTTCCCCATGGTAAATGTCCTCGTCTTAAAGGAAAAAGATGTCGGAGCGATAAAATCCTTCACGGACAGCCCCGACTCCGGGAGCCATTTCCAGTCAAAGAAAAATTTATCCTTGTCTCCCATGTGGAACATACCGTGCATCAGGGCGAGCCGCTCCTTGCCATCCAGCACCCGCGCAGTGACTCCGAGCCGATGAAAATTATTGAGGATATCCGTCTGCACATGATACAGCCGCGGCTTCGCCTGCTTCATCGAATCTGCCTCGATACCGAACGTCAGGTACTTTGTTTTGGTCAGACCGTTGTTTCCTTTCTCAAGCTGTGACCGCAGCATCTCGCTGTATTCGGTCCGCACGGAATCAAAACCATCTTTTTTCAGTGGAATCCGGATGGACTTCTCAAAGTTCTCCGCATCGGTATTCATGTTTATAAAGGACAGCTCGAAATGAATGGAACTGTCAAAAAAGTTGAGGAAGCTGCACCATTCCTCAAAAATCGCCCCCTGGTCCTCCTGCTGTGCCAGCTGGTAATTGATATCCTGAAACTGAATCGTCTGTGTGTAATAGTTACTGCGGACACGGCAGATGCCGTCCGGAAACATCCGCTCAAAAGGGATGGACTGCTGCGCCGTCTGCGGCACCTTTCCATCCATGCGGTGCTGTTTCATCACAGCCCGTATTTTTTTCTTCTGTGCAGGTGTCAGCTCCGATGCCGTAGTTTTGCTGCCCGCAGCTTCAGTTCCTGCGTCTGCGGCCGCATTTGCTTTTGGCTTTGTTTTTGTGTTCGCTTTTCCTGCTGCTTTTTTCGCCGCAGGCTTTGATCCTGCTTTCGTTTTCGTTGCAAACAATCGCGTCTACCTCCTCATAAACTTTGCACTGCCGCATGATGGCGGCGTAATAACAATCCGTCCGATATGGGCGGATTTTGGGCCTGATAAATTTTGCCTGGATAAACTGATACGCGATCACTTCCAGAGGCTGTCCGTCCCTTTCATACATACCGAGCAGAAACAGCGGAATCATAATCACCATCATACCGAGCGTAGCAAGGCTGATGTTGCCGAGTTTCCTTAACAGGAAAAACGACGGCACCCCGATGAGCGCCGCCGACCCGAAGCAGATTACCTGCCGTTTTGTCAGATTGAACAGGACTTTACTTTTTACCCTCGTCAGGTCACGGGGTACAGATACATAAGCAGCCAAAGTCTCCCCTCCTTTCTGTCAATGCGCGTTCATCACACTTTTCGCGAGACTTCCTGTCTTAAACAGGGTAAATACCAGCAGCACCGTATAACCGACAATTCCCCAGAGTGAGGAAATGATATCGTCCGAGATGGTCACCGTCTGAATCAGTACCGCATAGATACCCACACAGACAAGGATCAGGAATCCCTGAAATCCGAGCGCTATCAGAGAGCGCAGATAATTCATTCCGATCTGGCTCTGCTCCCGGTTTCCGAATGTGGCAAACGGAATCGGTGCAAGACTGGTCATCAGATAAATCTCAATCATACGTCCATAGACGATAACAAAAATAGCAATGGACATGGCAAACATGGTAATCTGGATTAAAAATGTCTGCATATACAGGCCGAACAGTGGAAACAGCTCCATATCGTTCAGCGTATCCTCCAGCGTACTGAGCATATCCGCACTCACCTCGGTGCTTTCCGAGATCAGACCGCCGCTCGCCCCGATTACATTACTTGCCACATCGAAAACAGCCATCGTGATATTGAAGCAGTTCGTAATCAGCATGACCGCAAGATAAGTCTTAAAGACCCATTTAAAAAACATCCAGGTATCAAGATTTGACAGGTTATTGTGTTCCATGATCATCTGGATCAGTTCGTAACAGCAGATAAAGGTGAGGATAATGCCCGCAACCGGCGTAATGACCGACTCCGATACGCTCCGTATCAGCGAAAACACAGCGGGAGAAAAGTTCTCCGGCGTTGTCGCTACCTCCGTTGCGATGGAGCCGACCTCTGAATTTACCGAGTCAAACAGCCCGGTAAGGTTGTCCATGACCCCGGCTACGAGCAAATCTTTGATCCAGTTACTTATCTGCTGGATGATAAAATTCAATAGCCGCTTCCTCCCTTCGTTTCATGGCGGCGAGCGCACAGTCAGCACCCGCCGCAGTCAGACCGCTTCCCAGACGGGACGGTCAGCCGAAAAGTCCGGACAGCAGCGGCACCAGAGTGATACCGATGAGGGCAACCCCGCCGCCTGCCATCAGCTGTTTCATACCCTGGGACTTCGCACCAGGGTTGTCGTTGCCGTAACCTTCCAGAAGGTTAATACCTCCCCAGATACCCAGACCTGCGCCGAGCGCGACAACAACGGTCTGTAATACATCAATCGCACTGTTAAAAAATTCCATAATACATAAAACCAAAATCGCAGAATCGACTGCTAATGTCGATTTTTCATTTTTCTTACAAAACCCAAAAGAATACAGGCCCAATCCTGCCCCGCAGCAGGATCAGTCCAAACTGCGATTCTGGCGTCTCCTTCCATAATTTTTGATTGATTTCTTTGGGTTTTGACATAAAAAAGAAGGTCTCCATATCAGGCACAGCCACCCGGCAGTCCTGCATACATGAGACCCTCTCCCCGTTAAGTTCCATATTCAGTTGTAAATGATAATCACCACGGGAATCCTGTCTCCCGGCGGTGAGCGTCCCGACTTCATCTCCATGTCAGCCATCAGCCCTCCTTTTCATCCGCCCTTTTCCTCATGTGTTCTTCCATCCAGTCGTCTTCTTCTGACCCCACACGGAGACAGCAGTACAGGCAAAACGTCAGCAGCAGCAGAAACACTCCAATCGCAATCCTCATTGTCCAGTCCTCACTTTCTTCAAAGACACGAAAAGGGCGCTGCTCCCATTTCGGTTGCAAACGCCCTTTCCCACTTCTTATTTGCGGCAGCAGTTTCCCCGCCGCCATTTTATATCGTTACCATTAGTTTCCGTCACCGCGCTGCTTTTTTCCTGCGGCGATTCACCAGAATCACACCGCCAATGCCGCCCATAGCAGCCAGAAGCAGAATCAGCCAGAATGCAAGCGGTGTATCATCACCGGTTTTTGGCACATCCGATGAGCCGCTGGAGACGACCGTCACCGGTGCAGTTTTATCGACCATGGTCACGCACTGTACTTCGCCGGTGTCCAGCACTTCAAATTCCACATCTTCCGCTACGACATAGCCATCCGGTGCAGTTTCCTCACGGAGCGTGTACTTACCGACCGGAATCATCTCGATATAATGCGGCTCGTTGGTGGAAATCCAGCTTTCCACGACATTTCCGTCTTCATCAAGAATCGTCAGTGTCGCTCCCGGCAGCTCATTTCCGGCGATGTCCTGCTTGGAAATTTCCAGCTTCGTCACATCATCCTTCATCTCGACTTTCTGAACCTCGACAGTATCCTCGATATAAAACTCAATGCTTTCCGCAGTTACATAACCGTCTGCCGGTTTCGTCTCGGTCAGAGTGTACTTCTTTCCAACGATCAGCTTTTCTATCACATGGGCTTCCCTGGTGGATGTCCATTCATCTACTACATTTCCATCCTCGTCAGTCACGACCAGCTTCGCTCCCGGCAGCTCCTTTCCAGTCGTCAGATCGGTTTTCGTGATCTCCACCGTCGTCACATCATCTTTCATCTCAACCTTCTGGATCTCGGCTGTATCCTCGATGGTAAACTCGATGCTCTCTGCAGTCGTATAACCGTCTGCCGGTTTCGTCTCGGTCAGGGTGTACGTCTCTCCAACGACGAGTTTCTCGATGATATGCGGCTCCTCGGTCGATGTCCATTCATCTACCACGTTCCCATCCTCATCGGTCACGACCAACTCCGCTCCCGGCAGTTCCTCTCCGGTCGTCAGGTCGGTCTTGCTGATCTCCACTGTCGTCACATCATCTTCCATCACGACTTTCTGAACCTCGGCCGTATCTTCGATGGTAAACTCGATGCTCTCCGCAGTCGTATAACCATCTGCCGGTTTCGTCTCGGTCAGAGTGTAAGTTTTTCCAACGACAAGTTTCTCGATAATATGGGTTTCCTCGGTGGATGTCCACTCATCTACCACATTTCCATCTTCGTCCGTCACAACCAGCTCTGCCCCCGGAAGTTCCTCTCCGGTTGTCAGATCGGTCTTGCTGATCTCCACTGTCGTCACATCATCTTCCATCACGACTTTCTGAATATCAGCCGTATTTTCAATGGTAAACTCGATGCTTTCCGCGGTCGCATAGCCGTCTGCCGGCTTTGTCTCAATCAGGGTGTAAGTTTTTCCAACTTCCAGTTCTTTGATAACATGGGCTTCCTCGGTGGATGTCCACTCATCTACTACATTGCCATTCACATCCACAACCTGCATCTGCGCTCCCGGCAGTTCCTCTCCGGTCGTCAGGTCGGTCTTTGTGATTTCCACCGTAGTTGCTTCATCCTCGAAAGTGAACTCAAATGTCTGTTCTTCGACATCTTCGCCCTGCCATTCCACGGTAAACTCACGCGTCTCTCCAGTGGTCACAAAACCAGCCGGTGCGTAAAGCTCCTGTACATAGCAGGACGCACCCATCGGAAGGTCTGCCACAAAATCAATGCGTCCGTTCTCATCCGTAGTTTTCAGTTCGATGATCTCGCCTGCTGGAATCAGCACGCTGCCTGCTGCAGACACGATATCCTCCGCTGCGAACAGGCCAAAAATGGCTCCTTCCAGAGTGCGGTCCGTATCTTTTTCGATCTTTACCACACTGACGGATACCTTCTGGCGTTCATTCTGCCAGTCCTCGTTATAGACAATCACGGCAGTATCCTGATCCTGATAGCTAAGGTCCACGTAACGGATTTCATCGTCCAGCACATAGCCGCTTACCGTCTCGACCTCTTTCACATAATACTTTCCGACTGGAAGCCCTTCCAGCTTCGCCGTGCCGGTCTCGTCCGTCGTGATGGTTGCGACAAGCTCGTCCGCGCTGTAATAATCTGCGCTCACTCCGTCCGCTGCTTTGATATCCTCTGCCGCGTAAACCTCAAAGGTCACATCCGAAAGGTTCCCGGTGAGATAATTGAAGATATATTCGAGGATTCCTTTTACAAGACTCACCAGCGTCACGCTCTCAAGAAATTCACCTTTCTTGTTCACGATCAGAGTAGCCGTCGGAACCTCATCCTGCATCTCCACCTTCTGCACTTCTGCTGTATCCTCGATGGTAAAGGTGATGTCCGTTGCTTTCAGATAACCATACGGCGCGATCTCCTCATGCAGTGTGTAGGTCTCACCTACCACAAGGTACTGGATCACATGAGCTTCGCCTGCTACTGATACCCAGCTGTCCACTTCATTTCCTTTGCTGTCCGTTACCGTAAGAGACGCTCCCGAAAGCTCCACTCCCGTGGTCAGGTCTGATTTCGTGATCTCCACTGTCGTCGGCTCATTCTTTTTTACAGATTTCAGTGTAACCACTTCCACATCCTGCCCCTGATACGAAGCATCGAAAGTCAGGATTTCATCCGATGAAACAAAGCCATCCGGTGCTAAAAGCTCTTTCACATAATACTGTCCGAGCGGAAGGTCCAGTGTGCAGGCCGCAAGTCCGTCCTCATCACTGGTCATTTTCTGCAAGAGTGTGTCCGCTTCCACGATCACCTTACCATTTGCCGTGATGTCCTCAGAGTTATAAATTCCGAAAACAGCCCCGGCTACGACTGCGCCGGTCTGCGCATCCTGCTTCTCTACGGTAATTTCCACCTTCTGGCGTTCATTCGTAAAATTCAGCGTTTCCTTTACCACTGCGGTATTCTGATCCGCATAGACAAATTCTACTGTCTGGGAAACGGTGTTCAGTGTATAGCCGTCCGGTGCAGTTACCTCTTTCACTTCGTACTTACCGAGCGGAAGGTCCGATACAACTGCCTTTCCGTTTTCATCTGTCGTTACCGTAGTTACCAGAGTCCCTTTGGTATAAACAGTTCTCCTGTTTCCATTACTGTCCGTCTGGCAGTCAGCGGTATAAATATCCTCCGCAGCGTAAACTTCAAATACTGCTCCTGCAAGGGTGGTTTCCTCATAGATAAAATCATCCTTGTAGCCTGTGAGGGTCTCGCCGCTTTTTACAATGGTCAGCTCGCCCTTAACTGCATGATTCTCATACGCAACCTCGATGATCACATCGCCGCTGACCGAATCAATCAGATAAGCCGTGTTAGAATCCACGCAGATCTCCACATAATCCGTGCTCAGCGTGTAGCCGTAAGGTGCCGTCACTTCCTCAATCCGGTAATTGCCAGGCTCAAGACTGTTCGGCAGGATCAGATAGCCGTCCGAATCCGTAAAGAACGAGGTGTGGACCGTCGTGGTCGGGTAAGTCGTCACCTGCTCCACATAGCAGCCATTGTCGATGTCATACACTTTAAACTCCGTATTTGCCCGGAGCACAGCTTGCTTCGTCTCATCGTCTTTCTTAACGATTTTCAGTTTCGCTTCAAATTCTTCATCAAGCAGCACACGCCAGGTCTGCGGCTCATCCGGGTTATTCTCCGTAATGGTCACGATAAAATCATCGACCGGGCTGTAATTGTGCGGGGTCGTTGTCTCGCGGACGATATAGGTGCCGTATGGAAGTGCAATCGAGCAGGCATAGCCTTTTTCATCCGTGAACATCTCCGTTCCGCCGTCCGCAGTTACCACAACCGGTTCTGCAGAATCAAAATCATAGCTTCCGTCCGCATTCACCGACAGGCTGCTTACCAGATACACGGTGAAGCCCACGCCGGAGAGCAGATCCGCATCGGTCTTTCCGTTATTTGCAGCCTTAATGATCTGGAATGGCTGCTTGATCACATCCTCCTGTGAAGTACAGGTAAGCTCCACCTTTGCCGTAAGGTCACCATCATAGCTGCAGACAAGATCATACTCATTTTCATCAAGGACATAACCAACCGGCGGGGTGATCTCTTTCACATAATAGCTGCCGAGATACAGGTCATCAATCTCCGCCTCCCCGTTTGCATCCGTGGTCAGCGTCGCCACCAGGTCTCCCGCACTGTAAAGCGTTCCGCTTACTCCGTCCGGGTAAGTGATGTCCTCACGGGCATACAGACCATAAACAGCTCCTTCCAGTGTTGCGTCGCCCTGCGCCGTTTCTCCTGTTTCCGAATCCCTCTTATACAGGGTGATATGCGCACTCACTCTCTCGTCCGTGAACGTATGGGAGAATGCTACTGTCTTTTCCGAATCATTCGTATAGGAGAACGTAAACGTATAAACATCATCTGCATTTCTCACATAATACGCCGGAGCCTGAATCTCCTTTACCTCATAGCTGTAACCAATCGGCAGATCCGCGGAAAACGCTGCCGCGCCGTCGCTGCCGGTCGTAACACTCTCGATCAGAGTCCCTTTTTCCACGACCACACTGCCCGCCGCGTTTTTAATATCGCTCGCTGCATACAGACCGATCACTGCATTGGGAAGCGGTGTCTGCGTATCGGCATCCACTTTGTTTACGGAAACAGAAGCCTTCTGGCGGTCATTGGAAAACGTGACGGAAGCAAATACCGCTTCAACCGTCTCGCCGGCAAAGGTAAGCGTCACCGTTTTGCTCTCGCCGGAATTATAATAATTCGCCGGTGCCTGTGCTTCTTTGATCACATAGGTTCCAAGAACAAGCCCCGAGAGGGTTGCCGTCCCGTCTGTTCCGGTCGTCAGCCCCTCTTTTACAAGATCACCGCTGCTGTACACCTTTGTGCCGTAGGCATTGTAAATATCCTCACCGGCGTAAACGTTGTAAACAGCACCCGGCAGGCGGCTGTTCTCATAGGTGAATGTCACCCCTGTGGAGGTGACTGTCGCACCGGTCAGCACCTGACCCTCTTTGTAAACAGTCAGTTCTCCGAGTTGTTCTTCATCCGGCACCGTCACGGTAGTCGTGGTATTGTCCACCAGTTCCACGTTATAAGTCGTCGTGTTGATGCGGTAACCGGTTGGAGCGGTAATCTCCTTCAGATACACCGTATCCTGTGTCTTAACAAATTCTACTTCGGATTCACCATTCTCATCCGTAGCCGGCATTGTCTCGATCAGCTCCGTGCAGGCTTCGTCCGAATAAATCCCGAACACAGCCCCGGAGAGAGTATTGCCAGTATTGACCGAATCGACCTTAATAACCATTACTGCCGCCATCTGAATCCAGGTCACTGACAGGGTAACATATTTCTCACTGGTCACACCCTCGCCAAACACAAAAGCCAGGTCCTGTGTGGAGCTTCCGGTCGTAATCTTATAAGCGGAATATTCCTTTGTGATGCTGCCCTTCATCTTTGAAGACCAGCTCCCGGACACATCCGAAGCCTGCGTAAGCGGAGCGGACAGATAAAATGTCGTGCCGCCGCTGATGGTAACACTCGCGCCTGCCTTACTGGTCTTGCCAGTCGTTGTGTTGTGCAGCTTCACGCCGTCCGGAAGGTCAAGCGTGATCGTCTGCAGCTCATCCGCACTGAACGTAATTTCTTCCGTGCGCTGCTCATCACCGTCGATATAAGCGGTCACATCATCATTGGAAAACGACATTGCTACATCCGGAATCTCCGGCTGTGATACGCAATAGTTGTACAGTTCCATTGCCAGAGCCTGCCCGGTAGAATTTGCTCCGGAAA
>JAJBVF010000084.1 GCA_020859965.1 Clostridiales bacterium | reverse complement strand
CCTCGGGTTCCTGAAGGTTCCTGTGATATCAGCTTTTTTATTAATGAATTCGCGATCGAAACGAATATTGACCGCGCGCTGCTGGAGCTGCTTCCGGATATTCTTACCAGGCTCGGTATCCTTGGCACTTTCATCGGCCTGGTGCTCGGTCTTCGCAGCTTTGATCCGTCAGGTTATGAGCAGATGGCCGACTCTGTTTCCCCGCTGATCGATGGAATCAAGGTGGCTTTTGTCACCTCAATCTACGGCCTCGCCCTCTCGCTCCCGTTTTCCTTCAATCTGCGAAGTGAGCTTTCCGAGATGTCAAACAATCTGGAAGCATTTACAGACACCTTTTACCTGTATGTCCGTCCCAGCCATGAAGTGGACTCTGCCGCCCGTCTTCTCGAACAGAAAAAGAGTCAGGAGGAGCTTACAAACGATCTGACACAGATTTTTGTAGAGCAGATGACAAGAAGCTTTGAGCAGTCAATCACTCCCGCTTTCGCCCAGATGACGGATTCCATTCATCATGTTGTTGAGAGTTTTACACAGACACAGGAGGAATCCATCGCACGAATCTGCGAGACCATTGTCAGCGATATGCACGCGGATCTGGATGACTCGTTCCGCCGGATTGGACAGACTGCTTTGCAGCTCGAGAAGGCTCAGTCCAGTTACATGGATTTCATGGATCGTTCAATGGCACGCCTGCAGCAGACATTTACTGACCTGCAGAACCATATGGAGAAAACAGAGCAGTACAATGAACAGACGCTCACACGGCTGACCAAAGCGCAGGAAGACGCATTCCGCATCAACGAGGACCAAAAAGCCACTTATCAGGAATACATCCGCTTTATGTACCAGTCGATTGAAAAGTTTTCGGATATCTGGGAAAGCTACAGTGAAAAGCTTCAGGGCTACTCGGATGAAATTGCCAAAATGGGACCTGTTCAATCCAATCTGGAGATTCGGAAAGACCTTGCTGATCTGTCCGTTCAGCTTTCTGAAATCCGCAGGCATCAGTCCGCCGCGCAGGCGCTCGCTTCTGATCAGGAGCAGATGGAACAGATGATGGAAGATATCGTGAAAAAACTGAATCGCCTGGAGAAGCTGGCAGCTGAACCAGTCCTGTTTCGGCGCAAAAGCAAGGGGTGATGATTGATGCGTGCCAAACGGAAAAAAAACTATGAACGGCACAATGTCTGGCGTTCCTATTCAGATATGATGGCCGGGCTTCTTCTGCTGTTTGTGCTTGTAATGTGCATCTCCTTTATGCAGGCACAGAAGAATTATCAGGAAAGACTGGCGGAAGAATCCGCGCACGAACAGACACAAAGTCAGCTGCAGTCGCAGCTGGACGAACAACAGGCTCTGCTGGATGAACAGGAATCGGAGCTGGACGCGCAGGCCGCATTGCTGGCCTCTCAACAGGCAGACCTTGACGAACAGATCGCACTGGTTGCCTCCCAGCAGGAGAGTCTGGACGCGCAGAGTGCACTGCTTGCCGAGCAGGAATCGGAATTGGATGAGCAGGCTGCTCTCGTTGCTTCTCAGCAGGCCGCTCTTGATGAACAGGAAGAACTGATGGCCATACAGCAGCAAAAGATCGAGCAGATCATCGGTGTGAAGGCAGATCTGATTGCTGCTCTGAAGGAAGAATTTGATGCCCAGAACCTGAGTGTCACGATTGATGAAACAGACGGTTCTATCGCTCTTGATTCCAGTATTCTTTTCGGTTACAATGAGAATGAACTGACTGATGAAGGAAATGCATTGCTCGGAGAAGTTCTTCCTATCTACTGCTCAGTGCTGATGTCGGGAGAATACGTGGATTATCTCGCGGAAGTCCGCATCGACGGCTACACAGATACGACCGGCACCTATGCTTACAACCTGCAGCTTTCTCAGGAACGCGCACTCGCTGTAGCAGAATACCTTCTCTCCCTCTCCGGAAGCTCCATCTCAGAAGCTGATATGGAAAGCCTGCAGGAAAAGCTTTCTGTCAACGGCCATTCCTGGGCAGACCCTATCTACAATGACGACGGCTCTGTCAATCAGGACGCATCCCGCCGTGTAGAGATCAAATTCCGCTTAAAAGACGAGGATATGATCAATGAACTGAAAGATATCCTGGATGATACGCAGGCGGAAACAGAAGCTGAGACTGCCGCAGAGGCTGATGGCGAAAGTACCTCAGCAGATACCGGCGATAACGACACATCGGATTCCGATGTGGAAGGATAACGACCATGCCGTATACAATTCTCTGGCTGCAATTGTATACGGCATTATCTTTACGCATATAACCATAAGATATCCCGGTCAATACGATCTTTATTCGGCTTTTTCTGCCTTGTCTTTCTTCTCTTCTTTTACGATCTGAATGTGTACATCCTTCAGCTGCCGCTCTTCGACCTCTGCCGGCGCTCCCATCATCACGTCCTGCGCATTTTTGTTCATAGGGAATGGAATGATCTCGCGGATGCTGTCTTCCCCGGCGATCAGCATGATCATGCGGTCTACGCCCGGCGCGATACCTGCGTGAGGCGGCGCTCCATAGCAGAACGCATTGTACATGGCAGGGAATTTTGCTTTCACATCGTCCTCACCAAGTCCTACGATATTGAACGCCTTTACCATGATCTCCGGATCATGATTCCGAACCGCACCGGAGGAAAGTTCTACACCATTGCACACAAGATCATACTGGTAAGCCAGAATTTTCAGTGCATCCTCTGTACTTTTTTCAGCCGCTTCAAGGGCATTCAGGCCACCCTGCGGCATCGAAAACGGATTGTGGCAGAATTCCAGAACTCCGGATTCTTCCCCGATCTCGTACATCGGGAAGTCTACAATCCAGCAGAATTCATAGCTGTTTTTGTCTATATAAGCATCTGAAGAATTGCCAAGCGTCTTAAGCAGCACGCCCGCGGTCTTCTGTGCCGTTCTCAGATCTCCGGCAGTCACCCCCACGAAATCTCCCGGCTTGAGACCAAGAGCAGAGACTACTGCATCTTTTCTCTCTTTTACAAATTTGGAAATGCCGCCGACCAGCTCGCCCTGGTCGTCCAGACGGAACCAGTATGCCTTCTGTCCGCTCTGCACTTCTACATCCGCGCAAAGCTTATCGATGGCTTTTCTTGTGCCGGTAAACGCGGAAGCGACAACTGCTTTCACCGTCCTGCCCTCAAAAGGTCCAAAGCCGCAGTCAGCGAGCACATCCGTCGCATCCTGTACGATCAGCTTAATGCGAAGATCCGGCTTATCTGTACCGTACTGATCCATCGCATCCAGATATGCGATCCGGCGGAATGGCGGCTTCGAAGCGTTCTTATAGATGCCGTATTTGGAAAAGATCGGCGGCAGCACATCTTCGAGAACTGCAAAAACATCCTCCTGATCCGCGAATGCCATCTCCATATCGAGCTGATAAAACTCACCCGGAGAGCGGTCTGCCCGCGCGTCCTCATCACGGAAACAGGGCGCAATCTGGAAGTAACGGTCAAATCCGGAAGCCATCAGAAGCTGTTTAAACTGCTGTGGTGCCTGAGGAAGAGCGTAAAACTTGCCAGGATGGTTCCTGGACGGTACCAGGTAGTCTCTCGCTCCCTCCGGTGAAGAACAGGTCAGAATCGGTGTCGTGATCTCCATGAAGTCATGCGCGATCATGCTCTGGCGCAGCTCTGCCACGATCTTGCTTCTCAACACGATCTTATCCTTTACTGCCGGATTCCTCAGATCCAGATAGCGATATTTCAGTCGAAGATTCTCATCTGCCTCTTTCGAGTGGTTGATCTGGAACGGCAGTTCATTGTACTGACATCTGCCAAGCAGTTCCACCTTCTCCGGAACTACTTCGATCTCACCGGTCGGCAGCTTTGCATTTTTGCTGCTGCGCTCACGAACCACGCCCTCTACAGAAATCGTAGATTCATAGTTATACGCAGACAGCTGCTCCATGATCTCTTCGGTCTCCACGACTATCTGTGTCGTTCCATAAAAATCCCTCAATACTAAAAATCCCAAATTCTTACTTACCTTGCGGAGATTTTCAAACCAGCCGACCAGCTTTACCTTCGCTCCGGCGTCGGAAAGTCTCAGCTCCCCGCAGTTATGTGTTCTTCCCTGCATGATACTGTCCTCTCATCATTGTCTTCTTATTATCATTACTTTTTTGCTGTCTTCATACGGCCGCGGTTGAAATTGATCAGACTCCCAGCCTTAACAATTTCTTTTTCATTCTCCGTCATATCTGATATATACAGAGAAATCTCTTTTATCTCTGCGCCCAGAACATACGCCTTTATCTCTTTCATATCGCCATCCAGCGCCTTCTTTACGTCAGGCACATAGATGTAGTCGCCGACGTCAAAGCACGGCTCTTCCTTCATCTGGAAAGGAAGCATGCCCCAGTTCATGACATTGGAACGATAGCGCTTGGTCGCGTACTCTGTACAGATATTTGCCAATCCGCCGAGCACTCTCTGACAGCTCGCAGCCTGTTCACGTGCGGAGCCATCTCCCGGCTTCACGCAATAAATCATGCTTCCAATCTCAATGCTTTCCGTATCTGCATCCGGTGTCACGGCTTTTATCTGATCCAGCGCTGCCAAAAGCGTCGGCTCTGACGCAGCCGCCTGCGCCATGCCATTTCCACCGTCCGCGATCCGCATCCGCTCCAGACGATCCACTTCCTTTGCCTTCCCTACATATGCCGGATCTCTTCTGGAAAGCGTAAATTCTGCCAGTCCCAGTGGATTGGAACGATAGGAAGAAGTCTCACCGGATGGGATCAGTTCATCCGTGGTCGTCACACTGTCCATAATCTTCGAGCATACACGAAGCAGAATATTATCTGCGAGCGGCTCCATCTCCGGCCAGTCTTTGATATTCGGGCCATAAACAAGCTCAGACTCTGTCTTAGCCTTCTGAAATCCCTGATAAACTCTCACGCGATATGCGCTGTCATCATACTCATACTCTGGCACTGATGCGCTTCCCCCTGATCTTTCCATCAGGAATGTCTCCGCAGAAGTAAGCACACCGCCATTAGCTGCTGTCGCCGCAATTGAACGCGCATCCATCAGAGCCACCGCTGAAAGCTGGCCTGCGCCAGGCTTGGAGCCTTCACGGTTCGGGAAGTTCCGCGTCGTATGGCGGATACTGAAAGCATTATTTGCCGGCGTATCACCCGCACCAAAGCATGGTCCGCAGAAAGCAGTCTTCACCGTAGAACCAGCTGCCATCAGTGTCGAAATTGCGCCCTTCTTTACAAGATCCATAAATACCGGCTGAGAGGACGGATAAACTGCCAGTGTAAACTCGCCGTTTCCAATGCTTCTGCCATTCAGGATATCAGCAGCTTCCATGACATTCGTATAACCGCCGCCGGCACAGCCCGCGATAATACCCTGCTGTACCTGAATCTTTCCATCAACCACCTTATCCGTCAGATGGAAGTCAACCGTCGTATTCTCCGTAAGCGCAGCTGCGCTCTTTTCCACCTCACGAAGAATATCTCCCGGATTCGCGAGCAGTTCGTCAATCTCATAAGTATTACTTGGATGGAATGGAAGCGCAATCATCGGCTTCACCGTACTAAGATCCACATAAACCAGCCCGTCATAATACGCCACATCCGCCGGATTCAATTCGCGGTAATCTTCTCCGCGCCCATGCTGTGTCAGATAAGCCTTCGTATCCTCATCTGTCCTCCAGATGGAAGAAAGGCAGGTCGTCTCCGTTGTCATAACATCGACACCATTGCGATAGTCAGTAGTCATAGACGCTACGCCCGGTCCGACAAATTCCATCACTTTATTTTTTACATATCCATTCTTAAATACAGCTCCAATAATCGCCAGCGCAATATCCTGCGGTCCAACACCCGGATTCGGTTTCCCATCAAGGTAAATCGCGACCACTCCAGGATATGCCACATCATAAGTATCACGAAGAAGCTGCTTTACCAGTTCGCCGCCTCCCTCACCGACTGCCATCGTACCGAGTGCGCCATAACGCGTATGGGAATCCGATCCGAGAATCATTTTCCCGCAGCCTGCCATCGTCTCGCGCATATACTGATGGATCACCGCAAGATGAGGCGGTACATAAATGCCGCCGTATTTTTTCGCTGCCGACAGGCCAAATACATGGTCATCCTCATTGATCGTGCCGCCGACCGCGCACAGGGAATTGTGGCAGTTCGTCAGAACATATGGTATCGGAAATTTCTCCATACCGGAAGCCTTCGCCGTCTGGATAATGCCGACAAATGTAATATCATGAGAAGTCATCGCATCAAATCGTATCTTCAGATGCGACATATCATCAGATGTGTTGTGTGCTTTCAAAATGGAATATGCAATCGTGCCCTTGCGATCTTCGTTCCTGTCCGCCTGTTTTCCGCAGATATTCTGAACTCTTTCAGCTTCTTCTTCGGGGATTATTTCTGTACCCCTTATCAGCCAGGCACCCTTTTCATAAAGCTTGATCATATTTTTCCGCCTTTCATTCTCTGTTCCTGCTCTTGAAATCTCTGTCCATAAAATTTTGTATCAGATCATTTTCTGAATCTTTCCTGCACATTCTATCACCTTTGTCTTTAATCCACAACATTTTTTTCTTTTCCGTAAATTCTTCGGTGCTTTCTCTCCTGTGCCGCCTTCAAATAGGTGGTAAACTGTCGAAGACGATTACATTGAAAAGACGGGCTTTCTGTTTTTCATATCCTGGAAATGAGGAAACAATGATCAATACCTATATCCGCACAATTGAATTTGAATACGAACAGGTAAATCGCCACTGGCTGAGAATCCATACAGCGATCAGTGTCTGGCTTACTGCAGCATCCTGTCTGCTGGAACTGATCCTGTTTTTTATATTAAGGAGCCTGGATATGATGTCCAGTGCATTTCCCTCTATCTCCAAAAATATCTGCTGATTCCTACCGGGATCAACTTTTTTTACTGCTTATTATCTTTCTGATCAAAAAATACCGGCCAAAGAATCTGACCCTGCAGGCTTATTCTCTGTCCCTCGGTCTTACCGCGATCTGTTTTGTGCTGTTTTCCATACACAGTATCTTCCCTTCGCTGTATTTCCTGTTTGCGATCCCGCTGATGTTTTCCTGTCTGTATGGAAATTATCTTCTGACAACGGTGACTGCAGTATTCGTGATCATAGGCCGGATTGTCGGAGATGTGGTAATCATCTGGGATTCCGATAAGCTCCTGCTCTCCGGCTACGGCTACAATAACGTCAATTTCTTTATCTCCATCCTGATCCTGGTGGGATTCTATATCTCCTGCATGGCATTGATCTATTTTGAAAAGGAAAAGAATGACGCATCAGTAAAAAAAGAAATCGAGCGAATGCAGTATCGCGAGGGGATTATTGACAAGCTCATCTCTCTGTACAACCGCACAGCTCTGGATGAGGTACTGGCCCACTTAAGCAATGAAGACGACGGGCTGATCTGTGCAATGTTGGATATTGATCACTTTAAAGAGGTAAACGACACACTCGGTCACCTTGCCGGTGACGAATATCTGAAAAAATTCGGATCGGTACTGCGAAATGTCTGTAGTCAGCATCTATGCTTCCGCTATGGAGGTGATGAATTCTGTATCCTGTTTACCGGACTTTCCGTTGACGAAGCCGGCAAACTCTGCAGACGCGTCCGCAGAGATTCCTCCCGGATTCTGGAATATGACCGTATCCAAAACACAGTGGCCGCGAGCTACAGCCTCGCCGTCCATAAAAAAGGACAGACATCCTCAGATCTGCTCGGGGCAGCCGACGCCGCACTTTACCGCCAGAAAAAACTACGTTGATTTTCCCTGCCGCGGTTCTCAGAGCGGTGTATTTTGCCGCCTTATGTACCGCTGTGAGCGCGCACCCGGCGTTGAACTGTTTTACGATTATTGTTGTTGCTAAACGCACAGGTAGAAATTATTTGCTACTTTCGGATTTTGGTACCCCTGGTATCCCTCGACGCGGACCGCAGCTTTGAAAGGCTGATGGTCCGTTCTTTATAGACAATCTGCCCGCTTCCGGAATTTTTTTCGATCCAGTACACTTCTGTAACAAAATCCCCTTCCGCAAGCTTCATCCCGCGGACGCCGACTGCTGTCTTTTTCTTAAGCGGAATCTCTGATACCGCAAAACGCAGAAAATATCCGTTTTCGGAAGCAAGTACGATGTGCGCGTGCTCGGAAGCAGCATATACGGCGAGCACCTCGTCGCCTTCCTGAAGTTTTGTTGCGGCAGTTGTACGCTTAGACACATCAAACTCGCTTCCCTGCACCTGTTTTATCATCGCCTGCTTTGTAACAAAGGTAACGACCGTCTCACGGATATCGTTCATTGCCATAACTCCGATAAAGTTTTCTTCACTGCTGTTGTAATTGCAAAGGTTGTCCACCGGCGTGCCCTTATCGCGGAATTTTCCGAACGGGACATCCTGCATCTTCAGAAGATGTGCCTTTCCGGTATCCGTAAAAATACAGATGCGGTCTGTATTGAGGCAATGGATCACATACTTACTCTCCGCATCCGCCGCCTCTTTATTTCGCTCGTAGACTGTCTCGTCTATCGAACGGACATAACCAAAGCGGTCCATCAGAAATACTACCGGTATCTCTTCGATTTTTACCTCTTCCAGCACAATCTCTTCTGCATTTTCGATTGTGGTCCGGCGCGGCCGTCCAAACTCCTTTTTCAGCGCATCCAGTTCTTTGATGATCACAGCCGCCATCGATGCGTAATTATTCAGAATATCCTTGTAGCTGGCAATGTTCTTCAGCGTCTGCTCATGCTCTTCCATCAGCACTTCCAGTTCCAGACCGATCAGTTTGTAAAGACGCATATCAAGGATCGCATTTGCCTGCGGCTCGGTGAAATTCAACTTTGCCGCCTGTTTGCGCGATTTTTCCGTTTTAAAACGGATACCTTCTGTTACGCCGTTCACCAGGCAGGCCTTCACCTGATCACGGCTGCGGCTCCCCCGCAGCACTTCAATAATCAGATCAATAATATCGCAGGCGCGAATAAGCCCTTCCTGAATCTCGCTCTTTTTCTCTTCCTTATCCAGAAGGTTCTGATACTTGCGCGTCGTCACTTCAAACTGAAAATCAATATTGTATTCCAGAATTTTCCGAAGACTGAGTGTTTCCGGTCTTCCATCCGCGACTGCCAGCATATTGACGCCGAACGTATCCTGCAGCCGGGTCTTTTTGTACAGGAGGTTTTTCAGCCTCTCCACATCCGCGCCTCGCCGCAGCTCCAGTACGATGCGAATTCCTCCCTTTGCGGATTGATTGGAAATATCGATGATGTCATTCGTCTTTTTCGTCTCGACAAGTGCTGCCACATCATTTAAGAATTTGCCAATATTTGCTCCCATCATCGTATACGGAATTTCCGTAATGACCAGACGCTCCCTGCCGCCCTTTACCTTTTCCACTTCCACACGGCCGCGCAGACGGATTTTGCCCTGCCCGGTCTCATAGATCTGCAGCAGCTCGTCTTTATTGACTACGATTCCGCCCGTCGGGAAATCCGGACCTTTCACATATTTCATCAGATCCGCATCCGTCAGCTTATTATTTTTGATCAATGCTTTGACCGCGTCTATGACTTCCGCAAGATTGTGCGGCGGAATGCTTGTCACCATACCGACCGCAATACCGTCCGCGCCATTTACCAGAAGATTCGGGATCCGCACCGGAAGCACCTGCGGTTCCCGTTCCGTCTCGTCAAAATTCGGCACAAAATCCACGACATCCTTATCGAGATCAGCCAGAAAAGCCACCTGTGTGATCTTCTGCAGGCGGGCTTCGGTATAACGCATTGCGGCTGCGCCGTCACCCTCAATCGATCCAAAATTGCCGTGTCCGTCTACCAGAGCCTGTCCTTTTTTAAACTCCTGCGCCATCACGACCAGCGCGTCATAGATCGAGCTGTCGCCATGCGGATGATATTTGCCCATCGTATCGCCGACAATACGGGCGCACTTTCGGTAAGGGCGGTCATAGCGTATCCCAAGCTCGTACATATCATACAGGGTACGGCGCTGCACCGGCTTTAAGCCATCCCGCACGTCCGGAAGCGCACGGGAAATAATGACGCTCATCGCGTAATCAATATATGATTTCTGCATAATTTCGGAGTATTCTGCTCCGATAATGTTTCCTTCCATGTTCTACTCCTTCTATATGTCCAGCAGGGCGTCCTGCGCATGCTCGTAGATAAATGCCTTGCGCGGCGGCACTTCCGTACCCATCAGCATGGATGTCACACTGGAAGCTATGCGGGCATCATCAATCTCTACCCGCTGCATCACACGGGTCTCCGGGTTCAGAGTCGTCTCCCAGAGCTGCTCAGCATCCATCTCGCCGAGTCCCTTGTAGCGCTGCAGAGTGAACGGCACTTTGTGTGTTTTACGATATTTTTCCAGTGCCTTATCATCATAGAGGTACTGCTCTTTCCCTTTGGAAGGAATCACTTTATACAAAGGCGGCATGGCAATATAGACATGTCCTTCATTGATCAGCTCCGGCATAAACCGATAAAACAGCGTCAGCAAAAGGGTACTGATATGCGCACCATCAACATCAGCATCCGTCATGATCACGATTTTATCGTACCGCAGTTTTGAAATGTCAAAATCATTTCCATAGCCCTCCGAAAAACCACAGCCAAATGCATTGATCATTGTTTTGATTTCAGCGTTCGCCAGCACCTTATCAATGCTCGCCTTCTCCACATTCAGAATCTTACCGCGAATCGGCAGAATTGCCTGATAATTTCGGTCGCGGGCGGTCTTCGCGGAGCCTCCGGCGGAATCACCCTCTACGATAAAAATTTCACAGATACTGCTGTCGCGGCTCTCGCAGTTGGCAAGCTTGCCATTGCTGTCAAACGAATATTTCTGTTTCGTCAGAAGATTGGTCTTTGCCCGTTCATCGGTCTTACGGATCTTTGCGGCCTTTT
>JAJBVF010000534.1 GCA_020859965.1 Clostridiales bacterium | reverse complement strand
GTCATATTGCACACGAAAACACAAATTATATATAATCAGACTCTAAAAGTAAAATTGGTTTTCCTTAAATTGCTTCACAGAACCTGCAAAATGTGTTATACTACATGACAGGCAACAGAACAAATGATTCTACTGGCGGCACGTTTTCCGGCTGATCCGGAACATAAGAGTGATATGACCGGCGGATCAGGAGGAATGCCCGGATTGCGCGGCGGAGGAGACGATGGCAGGATTTAGAGATATACTTGGACATAAAAAAGAGGTGGCACATCTCGAACAGGCGATTCGTTCCGGAAAGGTGAGCCATGCATATATATTCAACGGCGAAAAGGGAACCGGAAAGAATATGCTCGCGAAAGCATTTGCGGCGACGCTACAGTGTACCGGGAATGACCGGGCTGCCGGACCGAGCCATGAGATGAACATCGGAGCAGATGAGCTGGATATGCGGCAACCGGATGATATAACTCCCTGCGGAGTATGCCATTCCTGCAGGATGGCGGAGAGCGGCAATCATCCGGATATCATCTTTGTGAAGCATGAGAAGCCATCGAGTATTGGTGTTGAGGATGTGCGCACACAGCTGACACAGGATGTGCAGATACGCCCATACAATGGCAGGTATAAGATCTACATCATAGCGGATGCGGAGAAGATGACGGTTCAGGCGCAGAATGCGATCCTGAAGACGATCGAGGAGCCGCCGGCTTATGCGGTGATTATTCTGCTGACGGTAAACGATCAGGCTCTGCTGGACACGATTCGCTCCAGATGCGTGACGCTGAATTTAAAGCCTGTGCCGGATGAGGTTGTGAAGACTTATCTGATGGAACAGATTGAGATTCCGGATTATCAGGCGGATATCTGCGCGGCATTTGCGCAGGGGAATATTGGCAAGGCAATGCGGCTGGCTTCCTCAGACGATTTCAATGCGATTAAGACTTCCGCGATGAGGCTGATCCGCAATGTAGGGACAATGGAGATCAGTGCGATCATCGATTATGTAAAAGAGGTGCAGGCGTATAAAATATCCATTCAGGATTATCTGGATATTCTTGCGCTCTGGTATCGCGATATGGTCTATTATAAAGCGACAAAAGACATTGATGGAGTCATTTTTAAGGACGAGCTTCGTATCATTCGTGAGACCGTGAGAACCTGTTCCTATGAAGGCGCAGAGGAAGTGATGAAAGCCATCGAGAAGGCGAAAGCGCGTCTCAGCGCGAATGTGAATTTTGACCTGACCATGGAGCTTTTGTTCCTTGTCATTAAGGAAAATATTCATGGTTGAAGTTAAGGAGAAAATACATGACTAAAATTATCGGGGTGAGATTTCGGAACGCGGGCAAGGTGTATTATTTTGATCCGAAATCGTTTAAAATCTCCGCGGGAGACCACGTGATCGTGGAGACCACGCGCGGGATTGAGTATGGCACAACGATCGGAGGCGTGCGTGAGGTAGAGGATGACAAGGTGGTACAACCACTGAAGGCAGTCATCCGGGTGGCGACGGACGAGGACAATGCGCGCGCAAAGAGAAACCGTGAGAAGGAAAAAGAGGCGATGCGTATCTGCCGGGAAAAGATTCAGAAGCATGGCCTTGAGATGAAACTGATCGACGCGGAATATACGTTTGACAACAATAAGGTTCTGTTTTACTTTACTGCGGACGGGCGTATTGATTTCCGTGAGCTGGTCAAGGATCTGGCATCGGTGTTCCGGATGCGTATCGAGCTGCGCCAGGTCGGCGTGCGCGATGAGACAAAGCTGCTCGGCGGTATCGGTATCTGCGGGCGTGTGCTCTGCTGCAATACCTATCTGTCCGAATTTGCTCCTGTATCCATACGGATGGCAAAGGAGCAGAATCTTTCACTGAACCCGACCAAGATTTCCGGTGTCTGCGGCCGATTGATGTGCTGCCTGAAAAACGAGCAGGAGACTTATGAATATCTGAATAGCCGCCTGCCGGCGCAGGGCGATACGGTGACCGCACCGGATGGACGCAAAGGCGAGGTACAGTATGTCAATGTCCTGCGGCAGCGTGTAAAAGTGATCTTTGAGGAAGACGGTGAAAAAGAGCTGGAAGAGTTTGACGCGAAGGATCTGAAATTCCGTCCGAGACGAAAGAAAGAGAAGGGCGGAAAAAATAATAACCGCTCCAACAGCCATGAGGAGAAGGAACTGCGTGATCTGGAAGCACTGGACCACAAAGATGGAAAGTCAAAGCTGCACAACGACTGAAGCTCAAACCCTCGGAAGAAGAACGTGTTGAAAAGAGAAGATGGATCAGGAAGCCACGTATCAGAACGGGGAAGAAATTGTGCATCTGATTTTGGAATAGCAGAAGGGATTTGGAAGTCGAATGGCAATCAAATTGAAAGAAGGAGAGCATCTGGATGACCTCTATCGAAACGGTTTGCAGATCATACAGAGTGAGAAGCTTTTCCGGTTTGGGATGGATGCGGTATTGCTCTCCGGGTTCGCCAGAGTGAAGGAGGGCGGTACGGCTCTTGACCTCGGGACAGGTACCGGCATCATTCCGATTTTGCTTTCCGCAAAGACGCCGGGACGGCACTTTACCGGGCTGGAGATTTCAGAATTGAGCGCGGATATGGCGGCGCGCAGTGTGGCATTGAATGATCTGACCGGGCGGATCACGATCATAAAAGGTGATATAAAAAAAGCCGACGCATTGTTTGCACCGGCTTCTTTTGATACTGTGACGTCGAATCCGCCGTACCTGCAGGGCAACCACGGGCTTTTAAATCCGGATATGGAAAAGGCGGCGGCGCGTCATGAGGTTCTGTGCACGCTGGAGGATGTGGTGCGTGCGGCGGCAAAGCTGCTGGTTCCAGGCGGACACTTTTATATGGTGCATCGTCCTTTCCGGCTGGCAGAGATTATTTGTACTTTGTCGCAGTACGGGCTGGAACCCAAGCGGATGCGCCTGGTTTATCCATTTGTAAATAAGGAGCCGAACATGGTGCTGATCGAGGCCGTGCGCGGCGGCCGCCCGCGGATGACCGTGGAAAAGCCGCTGATTGTCTATGACAGCCCGGGTGTTTACAACCGGGAGATTACAGAGATCTATGGGTATTAAATCCGGATAATTATATGATTCGAGCGACAAAAGGGTTTGATACTATGGATTGCTCCGTGCCTTGCACGCACGCAATCCATCATCATTATATAAAAATATGTCAGGAAACGGCAGAGGATGCAGCAGGTACACGAATGCAGGTATCAGCGATCTCTGCCGATTTCTTTTTTGCGCAGGAAAATCAGGAATGCCGCGATCATCAGAAACAGGGATGGAATCGCGAACAGGATGCGCAGAGAGGTCTTTGCCGCGGCGGTCTGTGTCTCGGCGGAAAGGATGATCCCTGTCAGGTCAATGCCGATGCCTGCGACAAAATAAGCTACAGATCAAGCAAGCTTGACCATCAGGGTCTGCAGAGAGGAGACGACACTTTCCTCGCGCTGCCCTGTTTTTGATTCGCCATAATCGACTGCGTCCGCCACGAAGACCGTGGTCAGGACATAGCCGATGCCATTGGCCAGCGAAATGAAGACTCCCCAGACCAGAAGTTTTCCAAGGGTCATGTGTGTCACAAAGATCAGGCCGGTCATGCCCAGATAGCCGATGATACCAGAGATACAGGCGGCAGAGAAGATCTGCCGGTTGCTGAATTTTTTGCGGAAAAAAGGGTAAAGCACAGTCATAGTCGCAAACTGGGTGAGTCCGCTTACGAGCATAAACGGAGTATATTGACTCTCGTCTCCGACATCATACTGAAACATATACAGCAGAAGATTGGTAGTCATATAGATCGCTGAATTAAATAAAATAATGATAGCGGCCAGGTTCAGCGCCTGGTCATTTTTCAGCAATGCATTCAGCAGGTCTTTTACAGAAGAGTTCCGCGGCTCTTCCAGCTCGTTATTCGGAAGATTCCGGACAGTGACGATAGTCGTGATTACATAAAAAATGGCAATGACCGCAGCGAGCATTCCAAAGCCTTTGCGGTAGTGTTCCGTATCGGTACCGCCGCCCAGGATCGGAATCAGGCTCATGGTCAGGACAGTGGGGAGAGCCGCACCGATGCCGGAGCAGGTTCTGGCGAAAACGGACAGACTCTCACGTTCTGACCCCGCGCTTGTGATTGCGGGAATGATCGACCAGTAGGGAATATCACTTAAGGTATAGGTAATCCCGCAGAGAAAATAAGTGATGATGACATAAGCCTTAAGACCGCTGCCATTTAAGCCTGCCGGCACCTCAAACATTGCGTAAAGCACCAGTGCGTTCAGCAACGCACCGCTTAAGATCCATGGTTTGTAGCGCCCGTAGCGGCTCCTGGTTTTTGCTACGACCACACCCATGAGCGGATCGTTGAACGCGTCAAAAATCCGCGCCACCATCAGAAGGATTCCGACGAAGGAGGCGCTGATGCCAAGGATTGTGTTGTAATAATATAAGGTATAAGAGGCGACAAAGCCATATGCCAGATTTTTTCCCAGACCGCCAATGGCGTAGGAGACTTTTGTTTTTGCCGAGATATTCACGGAGCAGATTTCCTCGATTCTTATGCTGTTTTAAAGGCGTCCCTGACAGCCGGACTTGTGACCCGCTCACGTTCCAAAGAGACCGGCCATCAGAGCATTTAAGAAAGTATAACATAGAATCTTATAAAAAAACCACAGAGATGTTACAAATATTTTATTCCTGGGAAATCAGCCTGCATCAGCGAGGACATAAGACAAATACCCGCCGCCCCTGCTTCGATGCAGAGTGCCGCATTTTGTGGAGTGATTCCGCCGATGGCGTAGACCGGGATCCGGACTGCCTGGCAGGTCTGGCGCAAAAAAGGAATTCCGCGCGGAGGAAGGCCGGGTTTGCAGTCTGTAGGAAAAATATGACCGGCAGTCACGTAGGAAGCTCCTGCTGCTTCGGCGGCAATCGCTTCTTCCGGTGCGTGGATGGAGGCGCCGAGGAGATCAAACTTCTGCTTTTCACTTACCCCCATCGCAAGCAGCATATGCAACGGAAGGTGAAGGCGGCGGATACCAAGCCGCAGCGCAGCATTTCCATAGGTGTGTGCGATCAGCTCCGCACCATTTTTTCGGCAAATGGCATCCGCCTGAGCGAGCAGATGTTCATAGTCTGTCTCACTCAGATCCTTTTCCCGCAGAATGACCCGGTCAATCCCGGAGCGCGTCACCCGGTCGAGCTGGGCGGGAAAATCCGCCGCCAGCTTCCGGCTGGTCACGCAGATGACTTTATATCCGGATTTGTACATAGATTCGGGCAAAGTCTCAGGCACAGATTTACACATAGACATAATCGTTCAGCACCGGCTGCAGTCCCTCGCCGGACATGTCCGCATACATTTGCCCGAAGCTTCTGCCATCGGAAATTTCGAACTGTTCGTCGCCCGCATCGGTGCTTTCCTTTCCTTCGTATTTACTCTCATGATCTCCGATGCCGGTGGAGACGCCGGCAGATATTTTGGTCGCGGCCAGCTTTACGATGCCGTTGCGAAAGGATTCCGATTCGCGGGAGGACACGGTGATTCCCACGAAAGGCAGGAAGATCCGGTATGCACACAGCACCTGGCAGAGTTCGCGCTCATGCACATCGAGCGGATTGATCTTGTCGTTGTTGATGATCGGACGCAGCCGCGGGCAGGAGAGCGAGTATTCCGCATGCGGGTATTTCCGCTGCAGGTAGTAGACGTGCAGCGCTGATGCGAGCGCGTCCTTCCGGAAGTCTGAGAGCCCAAGGAGTGCGGAAAAGCCCACGCCGCGCATGCCGCCCAGGATGGCCCGCTCCTGAGCCTCGAAGCGATACGGGAAGACCCGCTTGTGCCCCATCAGATGAAGGGTCTCGGATTTGTCTGAATTGTAGGTCTCCTGGAAGACGGTCACATAGTCGGCGCCGCATTCGTGGAGATAACGGTATTCGTCGGTGTTTACCGGATAGATTTCCAGCCCTACGTTCCGGAAATAGTTTGCGGCGAGCCTGCAGGCCTCACCGATATATTCGACACTGCTCATGCCGCGGCTTTCACCGGTCAGGATCAGGATTTCTTCAATACCGGAATCCGCGATGACCTTCATCTCGTGTTCGATTTCGCCGCTGTTCAGTTTTTTGCGGACGATATCATTGTAGCAGTTGAAGCCGCAGTAAACACAGTAATTCTCGCAGTAATTGGCAATGTAGAGCGGTGTGAACAGATAGACGGTATTGCCGAAATGCTTGCTGGTCTCGATCTTTGCCTTTTCCGCCATCTCTTCCAGATACGGGGCGGCAGCGGGGGAGAGCAGCGCCTTGAAATCCTCCACGCTGCAGGTCTCATGCACCAGCGCGCGCCGCACATCGGCGTCCGTGTAAGAGCCATAATCGTAGCTCTCCATCTGACCAAGCACACGCTCCATGATGTCGGAGCGGATGCGCTCCATTCCTTCCATGTATTCCATGTGATTCGTCCGGCTGGAAGGATCCTGTTCCAGACGATGCTTTTTGGCAAGCGCTTTTTCCGAGAGCTTATCAGAGTCTACAAAAAACTGATTTTCCAATTGATTTTCCGCCATATTTGTCACCTCTCAATCCCGCAGGAAGCCGGTCAGCGGATCGGAGGCCGACGCGCCTCTTTCCAGTACACGGCCAAGACCGGACAGATATGCGGCTCTTCCTGCTTCAATCGCCTGCTTGAATGCGCCGGCCATAGCCGGAATATCGCCAGCCGTGGCGATCGCCGTATTTGCCATAATCGCTGTGGCACCCATTTCCATCGCCTCACATGCCTGCGATGGGCGGCCGATCCCAGCGTCCACGATAACCGGCAGATCAATTTCATCGATCAGAATCTGGATAAAATCTCTTGCAGCCAGACCTTTGTTGGAGCCAATGGGGGAAGCGAGCGGCATGACTGCGGCAGCCCCTGCATTTACGAGCGCACGCGCCGCATAGAGGTCCGGGAACATATAGGGGAGTACGACAAAGCCTTCCTTTGCCAGAATTTCCGTCGCCCTGACCGTCTCGGCATTATCCGGCAGAAGATATTTGCTGTCCCGCATGATCTCGATTTTGATAAAATTGCCGCAGCCGAGTTCCCGGGCCATGCGGGCGATCCGTACCGCCTCATTCGCATCACGCGCACCGGAGGTGTTTGGAAGCAGTGTCACATTTTCCGGGATGTAGTCGAGGATGCTTTCATTTTGTTTTGTATTTGTCCGGCGAACCGCCAGAGTGATAATCTCAGCGCCCGCATTTTCGACAGCCGCCTTGATCAGATTCAGTGAATATTTTCCGGAACCAAGGATGAAGCGGGAGGAAAATTCCTTTCCGCCCAGTGTAAATGTGTCTTTGCTCATATTTTTTCTCCTTCTTCTTTTCTTTGCATTGTGATTTGTTCAGGAATTTTCCACCTGTACGGTTATGGATGCCAAGTGAGTATAAACGGCTTCATAAGCTGGGTACTCGTGAGCCGCCGGTTCTTGGACGGCGTATTTTGCCGCCTTATGTACCGCTTCCCTCGATAATCAGTTCAAGGATTTTATTTGCCTGATGCGCGGCACAGAGCATGACCCGCGGCGCCATCAGTCCGCCATTTTCCGCACTCTCACTCACCTCATCGCCACACAGATAATAGTGGGGCAGGATTTTTCGCGTGCGGATGCTGTTACTCTCTCCGAACCCGGCCATGCCGGAAGCGCCGACCAGGTATTTTTCTGGAAAGCAGGTCAGCACGCAGTTGGTCAGCATTGCTTTCTGTTCCGGGCGGTCAAACGCTTCGCAGATAAAAAGTTCATCCTTCAAAAGCTCCGGAATGTTTTCCACCGTAAGCTTTACAAAGCTGGTTTGGATGTCCAGATAAGGATGAAAGCGAAGCAGTTCATCGCGAAGCGCCTCCGGCTTCGGACGGCCGAGAGCAGAAATGGGATACTGCTGCCGGTTCAGATTTGTCAGGTCAACACGGTCGAAATCAATCAGATGCAGACCGCCGATCCCACAGCGCGCCAGCGCAATGGCAATGTTCGAGCCAAGGCCTCCGAGTCCGCAGACGGCTACACGCGCTGCGCAGATCTTATTCTGCACCGGCTTCGTGTGCCGCAGTTCCAGCGCGGCCCGGATGGTTTCCCGGTCCGGGAAATCCTGCATCGGCTTTGAATTTTCTCTTTCTGGGAAATCCTGCAATCCCCTTGTGCTTTCTCTGTCAGGGGAATTCTGTATTGTACGTGCACTTTCTCTGTCCACCCCCATCTCAGCCGCCTCCCACGAAGCTTACAATCTCGACCACATCGCCGTCCGCGAGCAGCCGCTGTGCGTAATCGCTTTTGGGTACGATCTGCTCGTTGCATTCGACCACCAGCCGGTCGAGTACATAGCCTTCACGCTCCAGATATTCCAGGACAGATAATCCGGCGGCGTTTTCCGGGGTTCCGTTGATTTTCACCATATGCATTCCTCCTTTTCCTCCTGTGTGCAAAAGAAAAAGCCACACGAAGAACTACACCCGTGGTGGTGTACCCCTTCGTGTGGCGTCACACTCTTTCGCTATTTTAATTGTTGACAAAGGATTTGTCAATATCCTTTCGGAACCGTATCCAGGTCATAATTCTTATTTGAGGGCATCTGGAGATAAGGATAGCGCTCGACTCTGGCACGGATCGGCTTGATGCGTTTCCCATAGTCGCCCCAGAGAACGGTGACTTCGTTGCCAATTTCCGCCTGGTCGATGTCCAGAACCGTCTCAGAGATGATTTCTCTGTAATAGTAGCTGTAATGTCCGACGCTGGCAAGGCCAATGCGTTTGCCGTCTTTGTCGATTACGGCATCGGTATGTCCGCCGGTGTTGTAACCGCCCAGATTCGGGAATTCCATGAATTTGTACGGCTCTCCCTGCTCAAAAAGAGACATAAATACATCCTGAATATCCTCTTTATTCCAAACCAGGGTGACCAGCTTCTGTTTTGGATTTTCTTTTTCTTTCAGAAGTGCCTCTTTGCCGATGAAATCATGGTCAAAGTTAGCCATCCAGAGCCAGTTTACCTGACCGGGAGTGCGGAGCCGGGCTGCATAATCAGACGGATCAATGCTGCCTTTGAATCCCATCGCTTTTGCATAATTGGGATCCAGTTCATCCTGCTCGTTGATAAAGCTGCGATCCAGCATGAAGGAAACGAAGAAAGAGCATCCTCCCTGAGGAAAACCGCCCTCTGTGTGGTTTACTGTATAGGTTCTCCAGCCAAGGCGCTGCATACCATAAGGTTTTCCGGCTTCATAGATTTTGTTATATACTTCGATACCATCATCCATAGCGCCGCGAATCTCGTAAGCCAATGTTCCGCTCATGCCGATTCTTGCCAGCTCCAGCTTTGCCGGGATGCCGGGGATCGTGATGGGTTTGGTCTGAAGAAATTTCAGATCGCGCTGATCCTGACCGGTCACCTTTTCAATCACCGTCAGAGACAGGGGGCCGGAAATCTGGTAGATGCACATTTCAATCGTTTCCATCTTTACGTCAAAATGTCTTTCCTCGATCGTTTTCTGGATAAAAACAGGGCTATTGGTACCGAAAATGCGGAAGCTGTCTTCGCTATCCCGGATCGTGAGCTTGTGGTTGCGGATATACCCCTCCTCATCCAGGAACACCAGATGCTTGGAAAATCCGATTTTCCATTTATACACATTGTTGATGGCCATATAGGACAGCAATGCCTGTGCGTCGGGACCGGTCAGACGGAAGACATTTCCGCTGATACCTGAGTGAACATAGCAGCTCTCTTTCCAGGACATACTTTCATCCTGCCAGTTATCCTCTTCCCAGCGAAACAGATCCGGAAAGGTAGGAAGATCCACGTACTTAATTCCCATTGAATACGGTACGACTCTGGATACCTCTTTAGTCATATACTTATCATCTCCTTATTTTATTAGAAATGCCGGAATTTCTGTACATTTCCTGATTCCTATGTTACAATATCCACAAAAAAATTGGAAATGCTATAACTGTTATTGTTATTCATTATTTGTATAACAGGAAAGGATGTATTTTGAAACTGGATATGATGAAAGAGCTTCTGGCTCTGCAAAATTACGGCAGCTTCTCGCAGACAGCGGAAAAACTGTTTCTGACACAGCCGTCTCTGAGCCGGCATATTGCGGCGATGGAAAAAGAGCTGGGTGTCTCTTTGCTGCGGCGGGATACACATAGATTGGAATTTACAGAAGAGGGACTGGAAGCCTGCAGAACTTTTCAGAAGATTCTGAACCTCTATGATGGATTGTGTACGGATTTTGAACGGAAAAAGGCCGGAATTAAGGGAACGCTGCGGCTCGGGACTCTGTATTATACGGTACACGAGGATCTCAAAGACGTTACCATGCGGTTTTGGAAGGAATATCCCAATGCCCGGCTTGTTACCTACTCCTGGCAGCCGAAGGACGTCTATGCAGCATTGATGGAACAGCGGATTGATCTGGGTATTCTGCCGCGGACCAGATACGGTGCGGAAAAGGGGCTGCTCTTTCAGGACTTTGAGATTACTGGCGGAGTGGCCATGCTTCCGGCGGATCATCCACTGGCCCAAAAGGATTCTGTGACCCTGGAAGAACTCTCTCAGGAAACACTGCTTCTGCTGGATGACGACCTGTATCTGAGTGCATCCATTCTGGAAGGGCTGGAAGACGCCGGATTTCATCCGAAAGATACATCTATGACCCCGCATACGGATACCGTGCCGTATGCGATTATTGACCATAAGGGTATTTACATTGTCGGTCCCTATAATTATTATGGGTTGGATAAAGATATTCGCATTGTGAAAATCTCGGATGAGAAGCTGAGATTTCATAAGGCTTTTGCGTGGCACAGGGAGAATGAGAATCCGCTGATTCAGCGGTTTTTGAATATGGTGTGATCGATTGACAAATACAATAAAGTGATTTATGGTTTAGTAAATCATAAACCACTAAGTAAAAGGGGAGATGCGGAAAATGGGATATTATCTGAAC
>JAJBVF010000157.1 GCA_020859965.1 Clostridiales bacterium | reverse complement strand
AAAAATATATATTTTTTCAGAAAGCGAGGAATTTTATCATGAAAAAGAGACTTGCAGTTTTTGCAGCTATGACAGCAGCGCTTTGCATGTCAGCAATCGGCGCAAGCGCAGATGAGGATCTGATTACGATTGGTTTTGCACAGGTTGGACATGAGTCTGACTGGCGTACCGCTTCCACACAGTCCTGCCAGGATGTATTCTGTGAGGAGAATGGTTATGATCTTCAGTTCGTAGACTGCGATAATGACTCCGCTGCACAGCTTGAGGCAGTCCGCAGCTTCATCGAGCAGGATGTTGATTACATCATCATCGACCCGATCGTTTCCACTGGCTGGGATGAGGTTCTGACCGAGTGCGAAGACGCTGGTATCCCGGTTATCGTTATCGACCGTACGATCGACGATTCCGATAAGTATGCAGCATGGGTAGGATCCAACTTCACAACTGAGGGTCTTGCATGCGGCGAGTGGCTGAAGGCTTATGCAGAGGCAAAGGGTATTGAAGAGATCAACGCGCTGGTTATCGAAGGAACTACTGGTTCATCCGCAGCAATCGGACGTACCGAAGGCTTCCAGGAGATTGCTGACAGAGAAGGCTGGACAATCCTTGATTCTCAGGATGGCGACTTCACACAGACTGGTGGTCAGGAGATCATGGAGTCCTACATCAAGTCCTATGAGGGACAGTTCAACGTAGTTATCTGCCAGAATGATAACGAAGCATTCGGCGCTATGGATGCTATGACAGCAGCTGGTATCTCCTATGGCGTAGACGGCGATGTAATCCTCGTATCCTTCGATGCTTGCACAGCAGGTCTTGAGTATGTACAGTCCGGTGATATCAATGCAGACTTCGAGTGCAACCCGCTTGCAGCTCCGTTCGTAGAGGAAGTTATCCAGCAGCTTGCAGCTGGTGAGACTCCGGAGAGCACAGTATACATGGAAGAGCACTGGTATGTAAACGAAGACATCATCGAGACAATCACGGTTGACGGCGAAGAGCAGACCATGACGGTTGTTACAGATGAGATCGTAGAAGCTCAGTATTGATAAAAAGTTCAGAACAGCAGCAAAGTGAAGCTGCAGACCTTGCAGATTTATCTGCTAAGGGCTGGAGATTCACTTTGGGATGGGCGGAACGCCCATCAAGCTACAGACATATGACGCGTTAAGCGGCATATAACCTGCGCAGCAGGTGGTCTGTGGCCTGCTGGATGAAAAATTATAGCAGCAGCAAAGTGAAATCTGGGAAAACAATTCAGGATTTCCCGGGGGGACCTGGAATTTCAGGTCTCCCCTTTTTTGCACAGGGGCACGTAAGGTGTTTTGTGGCATAAGGAAAGCGCTCGGCCGCATCGGTTATCCTTATGCCATGATAAGCGCCTGGCAGGTGAATGAGGCTGTACGGGAAAAGATTTCCCGACTTTAGCAGGAGGAAGATATGGAAAATAACGTTGTATTGACCATGCGCGGCATTTCAATGACTTTTCCGGGCGTAAAGGCACTGGATAATGTGGATTTTACCCTGAGAAAAGGAGAAATTCATGCATTGATGGGAGAGAACGGAGCCGGAAAATCGACTTTGATCAAATGCCTGACTGGTATTAACGCTTTTGAAGCCGGCGAGATCCATGTAGACGGGATTGACGGTGCGGTCGTGAATCACTCTACTCTGGACGCACAGAATAAAGGAATTTCGACGGTTTACCAGGAGGTGAATCTCTGCCCGAACCTGAGTGTGGCAGAGAATCTGTTTATCGGTCGCGAGCCGCTGACGAGATTTGGTGCTATCGACTGGAAGACAATGGTGAAAAAATCCCAGAAGATCGTAGATGATCTGGATATGAAAGTAGATGTCACTCAGAATCTGGAGGAATATTCTCTGGCTATGCAGCAGATGATCGCGATCGCGCGTGCCGTGGATATGGACTGTAAGGTGCTGATCCTCGATGAGCCGACCTCTTCTCTGGATGATAATGAAGTAGAGAAACTGTTCGTCCTGATGCGCAGGCTGCGTGATCAGGGTGTTGGAATTATATTTGTTACCCATTTCCTGGAGCAGGTATATGCGGTCTGTGACCGGATCACGGTGCTGCGGAATGGACAGCTGGTAGGGGAATATCCGATCGCGGATCTGCCGCGTGTGAAGCTGGTAGCGGCTATGATGGGTAAGGATTTTGATGATCTTGCAGCCATCAAGACGGACGATGCAAAGGACTTTTCAGACGCTCCGGTGGAGATCGATGCGAAGGGCTTAAGCCACGCAGGTACAATCAAGCCGTTTGATCTGGTGATCCATAAAGGCGAGGTAGTCGGACTGACAGGCCTGCTCGGATCCGGGCGAAGCGAGCTGGCGCGCGTGATTTACGGTGCGGATAAGGCACAGACCGGTACTTTAAAGGTCGATGGAAAAGAAGTGAAAATTAATGCTCCGATCGACGCGATGCAGCTTGGTATGGGACTTCTTCCGGATGACCGTAAGGCAGAAGGTATTATCGAAGATCTGTCTATCCGTGAAAATATCATTCTTGCTCTCCAGGCAAAGAGAGGTATGTTTAAGCTGCTTTCTGCGAGTGAGCAGAACCGGATCGCAGATGAATATATCAAAGTCCTTCAGATCAAGACGCCGAGCCGTGAGACGCTGATCAAGCAGCTCTCCGGAGGTAATCAGCAGAAGGTAATTCTCGGACGCTGGCTGGCAACGGATCCGGATTTCCTGATCCTGGACGAGCCGACGCGAGGTATTGATGTCGGTACCAAGACAGAGATCCAGAAGCTTGTGCTGCAGCTCGCCGGGGAAGGCAAGAGTATCATCTTTATTTCTTCAGAGATTGAAGAGATGCTGCGTACCTGTTCCAAGATGGAAGTCCTGCGTGATGGAGCGAAAGTTGGCGAGATCACAGAGAATCTGACACAGGAGAATGTCATGAAAGCAATCGCGGGAGGTGGCTCAGATGAGTAATATGAAAAAGCTGACCAGTAAACGGCTGTTTTTGCCGATTTTCTGTATGATACTCGTTATGGTGGTCAATATCTTTTATGATGTGGCCAATGGCAATTTTGCCTTGAACTTTTTTACGATTTCTATTCGGAACGGCGTACTTTACGGACGTCTGATCGATGTCCTGAACCGAGGCAGTGAGGTGGCGATCCTGGCGATCGGCATGACTCTGGTAGTATCCTCCTCAGCAGGTACGGATATTTCTGTCGGATCTGTTATGTCGTTGTCTGCCTGCATGTGCTGTATGCTGCTGGCCGGTTATGGTGTATCTTCTACGAATGATCTGGCTGTGCCTCTGGTTGTAGGTATCCTGGGTGGTATTCTGATTGCCTGTGTCTGCGGTTGTTTCAATGGATTCCTGGTCGCGTATCTGGGTGTACAGCCTATGGTTGCCACTTTGATCCTGTATTCCGCGGCTCGTGCGATCGGACTTTTGCTCTGCAACAACCTGATCGTATACGTCAGAAATGACGCGTATAAATTCTTCGGCGGTTATCTTGGATTTATTCCGACCCCGATCGTGATCGCTGCGATCTGTATCGCTGTGATGGCTATCCTGCTGAAGAAGACCGCACTCGGTCTTTATGTACAGAGCGTAGGTATCAATAAAAAGGCTTCCCGGATCGCGGGACTGAATTCCTCGCGTATCATCCTGATCTGCTATATCATCTGCGGTCTGTGCGCAGGCATTGCGGGTATTGTATCCTCTTCCCGTATTTATTCCGCTGATTCGAATAATATCGGTTTGAACTATGAGATGGATGCGATTCTGGCAGTTGCGCTCGGCGGCAACAGCCTCGGCGGCGGTAAATTCAGTCTGGCAGGTTCCATTATCGGTGCGTATACGATCCAGGCTATCACGACTACAATGTATGCAATGGGCGTATCCACCAGCGTGGCGCCGGTGTTTAAGGCGATCATCGTTATCATTATCGTATCAATCCAGGCTACCCCTTTCAGAGAATACTTAAGAAAACGGTCCGCTCAGAAAGCAGCGGTAAAGGGGGTGCAGTAAAATGAAGAGAACGAAAATGAACAGCAACACATTGCTCCTTTTTATCACGATCGCCCTGTTTATCGTTATGTATGCGGCCGGGTGCATTATTTACGGGAGTAAAGGATTCTCACATTTCCAGACCTTCCTGAATATTCTGATCACGAACTCCGGACTGCTCTGTGTGGCTTGCGGCATGACCTGTGTCATGCTGACCGGTGGTATTGATATCTCTGTCGGCGCGCTCATCGCTATGGACTGCATGTTCCTTGCGGTAGGAATCGACCGCTGGGGCTGGAATCCTATCCTGCTTTGTGTTCTGGTACTGGTGATCGGCCTGGTATTTGGTTTTGTACAGGGATTTCTGGTAGGCTATCTGGAGATTCAGCCGTTCATCGTATCCATGGCGGGAATGTTCTTTGCCCGCGGCATGACAGCTGTGATCTGTACGGATCAGGTATCGATCAGCTCCGGCTGGTTTAAAGACATTGCTGGAATCAAGCTTTACATGCCGTTCAATATCGGCGCCTACACAAACAGCAAGGGAGTCCTTCAGGTTCCTTACATACGTGTACATGTGGTGATCGCGCTGATCGTGCTGATCGTGATTTTCCTGATGCTCCGTTATACCAAGTTCGGGCGCAGCCTGTACGCGGTAGGCGGAAATGAGACTTCTGCAAAGATGATGGGTCTGGATGTAAAGAAGACCAAGCTGAAAGCGTATATGCTTTCCTCGTTCGTCTGCTCGATCGGCGGTATCTGCTACTGCATGAATACGCTGACCGGAAGTGTGCAGCAGGCGACCGGCCTTGAGATGGATGCGATTTCCTCCGCTGTCATCGGCGGTACCTTGCTTACCGGCGGCGTCGGGAATGTCATCGGTTCCTTCTTCGGCGTGCTGATCAATGGTACGATCTCAACGCTGGTAAAGACCAACGGTAAGCTCTTAAGCTCCTGGTCCAACATTGCGGTAGCTGCGCTGCTGTGCTTCTTCATCGTGCTGCAGAGTATCTTCGCACTTTTGAAAGAGCGCAGAAAATAATTTGATATTCGGCGAGCAGGAGACAGAAAGCGCCTCCTGCTCGATTCTGTTTTTTTCTTTGTGATTTTTTACAGACATTGCGGAAAGAAATGTTTTATACCCCGTGGTTTTACACAACATTTACATATCTCTTACATTTCTTTTGCATTTCCGGCTGACTTGTGGTATGGTATATTCGTAAAAAGTTTGTCATTGCCCGGATGAAGATTTCACATGCTTCAGAGTACGGGCTACACTACAGTGCAAAGACATTTTTGCCATATATGCGCAACAGCATGCAATATACATGGCGGCATCTGTGAAATGCACACAAGGAGGACAGGGGAGACAAAGGGGTTTCCCTGAAAAAGACAGATGGGTATAGGAAATATCATTTCATTATTAGGCAGCCTGGGACTATTTCTGTTTGGAATGAATTATATGGGGGAAGGACTGGAGCTTGCAGCTGGTCCGAAGATGAAAGATCTTCTGGAGAAGCTGACACGCAACCGGGTGATGGGCTTTTTGCTTGGTGCGCTTGTTACGATCGTGATCCAGTCGTCTTCCGCGACTACCGTCATGGTGATGGGCTTTATCAACGCTGGCATCATGGATCTGGCACAGGCGACCGGAGTTATCTTTGGTGCGAATATCGGTACTACGATCACCAGTGTCCTGATCGCGTTGGATGTGTCTGGAATTGCCCCGTTCTGTATCTGTATCGGTGCAGTGATGATGCTGTATTCCAAGCGTAAGCGGAATACCTACATAGGGCAGGTCATCCTTGGCTTTGGCCTTCTGTTTCAGGGACTCAGTTCCATGAGTGCAGCGATGTCTCCTCTTAAGGATTCTCCGGCGTTTCTGAATTTTATATCAAGTGCAACAAATCCGTGGATCGGATTCCTGATCGGTGTGATTCTCTGCGCCATACTTCAGAGCTCCTCCGCTGCGGTCGGTGTGCTTCAGGCGCTCGCTCTGCAGGGGCTGATGCCGCTTCATTTTGCGGCGTTTGTGATCTGCGGGATTAACGTTGGTTCTTCGACCCCGCCTCTTTTGTCCGCACTTAATGCGAAAAATAACGCGAAGCGTGCGGCAATGATCTATCTGATCTTTAACGTGGTCGGCGCGGTGATTTTTATGCCGCTTACCATGATCTTCCCGATTACGAAGATGATCGAGTCGTTCGTTCCGAGCGCGATGTTCCAGATTTCTCTGTATCATATTCTCTTCAAAGTAGTGACCGGCCTGATTCTTCTGCCGCTGACCGGATGGGTTGTAAAGTGGACTTACCGGATTATCCCGAAACAGGCACACGAGAATGCATTCCGGCTGGAGTATATCGATAAAAACATGGCGGTCGCTTCTCCTGCTGTGGTGACGCTGCAGGTTGGAAGGGAAGTAGATCGTATGGGAAGTCTTGTACGCGACAACCTTGCACGCGCGAGAGAGACGCTTCTTTCTCAGGATGTCTCAAACGGACGCGAAATCCGCGATACAGAAGATATCATTGATTATCTCGCATCGGAGATCACGGAATACCTGACGATGATCAATGCGACAGAGATGCCCGCGAGCGTATCGCGCTATATGACGAGCGCTTTTAATACCATTAATGACCTGGAAAGAATCGGGGATCACGCGATCGTCATTCTGGGACAGACGGAGACCAGCATAGAGATCGGGGCGCCTTATTCAGATGAGGCGATTGCCGACCTGGCTGAAATTTTTGAACTGGATCTTCAGTTGTTTGATATGACCATGGAGCTTTTCAGCAAACACAGTATTACGCCGGAGGTTTGGGTAGAGATCCGCAAGCGGGAGCGCCGGATTACCAAAAAGGCGTCGAAAGCAC
This sequence comes from Clostridiales bacterium, assembly GCA_020859965.1. Taxonomy (GTDB): domain Bacteria; phylum Bacillota; class Clostridia; order Lachnospirales; family Lachnospiraceae; genus Choladousia. Next base: position 4,324 of record JAJBVF010000157.1, on the reverse strand, counting down.
AGTCCAGACATATGGATCGCCTCAAGGATGGACAGTGTTCGTTTGAAAAAGGTCTTACTTTTGTGGAGATACTGGACAGTTATGTGCGTATTGCCAATCACTCAGTCAATATTGCGGAGGAAAGCGGATCGGATTTCCTTACGGGGATGCTGAAGTCGGATAACGGATGATTTTCTTTTTACAATTCTCTTCTTGCGGTTGGGACTGCATTGTGTTATTCTTGGTGCAGGTTGACAGCGAAGAAGAGTTTTGTCCGGAGAAAGCGAATAGATGGATGGATAAACAGGCCGCAGGGGGCTTTTGCAGGATGCACAAAGGTGCACAGGCAGGGATCAACCGCTGCGGTCATTTTATTGTAAAAGCGTCGTCAATAGCCAGACAGATGAGGGCGTTTACGCACTCAGATGGCTGGATATCAGACGGTTCTGCGTGCCAGTGGCACGCGTTAAGGACCGGCCGGAACGAAGCGCAGACAAACCGGTATGACCGGAAAATAAGGAGTGTGCATATGAGTAAGTATACAAGAGAAGATATTTGCAATATGATCGAGGAAGAAGATGTGCAGTTTATCCGGCTTCAGTTTACAGATATGTTCGGGACACTGAAAAATGTGGCGGTGACGATCAATCAGCTGGACCGGGTGCTGGACAATAAGGTGAGCTTTGACGGCGCTTCTATTGAAGGACTTGCGCGGATCGAGCGCTCAGATCTTTGCCTGCATCCGGATCTGGATACGTTTGTGATTTTTCCGTGGCGGCCGCAGAATGGCAAGGTGGCGCGGTTTATCTGTGATATCTGCTACGCGGACGGGACACCGTTTGGCGGTGATCCGCGCTATATTTTAAAGAAGGTGATCGCGGAAGCAGCCGGTATGGGCTATCATCTGGAAGCGGGACCGGAGTGCGAATTTTTCTTGTTTCATACGGATGACGAAGGCAGGCCGACGACGGTCACGCATGAGCAGGCTGGTTATTTTGATGTCGCGCCGATCGACCTGGGAGAAAACGCGAGAAGAGATATGATCCTGACGATGGAAGACATGGGCTATATCGTAGAGTCCTCTCACCACGAGGCGGCTTCCGGTCAGCACGAGATCGATCTGCGCTATGACGAGGCTCTGCAGAGCGCGGACGGGATCATGACTTTCCGGCTTGCCGTAAAAACGGTGGCCAAGCGGCATGGGCTTCATGCATCTTTTATGCCGAAGCCGATTGCGGGGGTAAATGGTTCTGGTATGCATATTAATATGTCTCTGACAAAGGATGGAAAAAATGTATTTTATGACGCTGCGGACTCGATCCACTTAAGTCAGGAAGGACGTTGGTTTATCGGCGGCCTGCTGAAGCATATCCGCGCAGTGACCGCGGTGACGAATCCGATCGTGAATTCCTATAAGCGTCTTGTTCCGGGATTTGAGGCGCCGGTGCATGTCGCATGGTCTGCGAAAAACAGGATTCCGCTGATTCGCATCCCGATTATGGGGAACGGCTCCAAACGCATTGAGCTGCGAAGCCCGGATAATGCGGCGAATCCTTACCTTGCGCTTGCGGTCTGCATGGCTGCGGGGCTTGATGGGATCCGGAATCAGATTATACCGCCGGAGAATGTGGATGAGAACCTGCATGCGCTGACGGCGGAAGATCTGAAAGCGAAGGGAGTAAAGCGCCTTCCGCGTACACTCCTGGAAGCGGTTGAAGCGCTGGAAGAGGACGATTATATCTGTGACGTTCTTGGAGAGCATGTGACCAATCGCTTCATCAAATCCAAAAAAGAGGAGTGGGAATCTTATCAGGCAAGCGTCAGCCAATGGGAGCTGGATCGCTATCTTGCCAGAATCTGAACGTCCTGTCTGTAGTGGCAGGCTGCATCCTGACGGACATCCTTGCTATTTCAGCTGCCGGATGATGAAGAAAATAATCCGGGATTGAAATGGGGCATGATGTTTTTCCCGCGGATGGAGTTTGCGGTTTCGCGATCGGACAGCATCTTATAAAGCTGCCTGATCACGTTTTGTGTACCGGAAAGCATGATGATCCGGTGCGCATGTGCGGCAGGAGGAATTCGATGGCAAGTATAAATATAATAGTAGTATTTCCTAAACCGGAGGATGCGAAAAATATTCGGAATGTGCTGGTGCGAAGCGGATATTCTGTCCGTGCAGTCTGTACCAGCGGCGCTCAGGCTCTTCTGGCAGCGGATCGTCTTGGCACCGGTGTAATTGTCTGCGGTTACAAACTTCCGGATATGGTGTATTCCGAACTTTTTGAAGATCTGCCATCTTCCTTTGGGATGCTTCTGGTCGCTTCCGCACGAGCGGTGGGTGAGGGAGTATCGGAAGGTGTGCTCTGCGTGACGATGCCGTTTCGTATCAATGATCTCATCGATTCCCTGGAGACCGTGATCAGCCAGATGGAACGGCGGAGACGGCAAAAACGCATGTCCGCTCCGCAGCGCACGGAAGAAGAGAAAAAGCTGATCGCGGATGCTAAATCTCTGTTGATGGAACGTAACAATATGACGGAAGAAGAGGCGCATCGGTATCTGCAAAAGACCAGTATGGACAGCGGGACAAATATGGTTGAGACGGCGCAGATGTTGTTTGCGCTGATGCGAGAATAAAGCATGATTACCGGAAGATATGTGCCGGCAGTACGGTAGAAGGCCCGTCGGGCTGGTATGGATATTTTTGGTGAGAATAAAAAGGAGGAGGTGGGAAATTATGAAATTTACGAAAATGCATGGCATTGGAAATGATTATATTTATGTGAATTGCTTTCAGGAACGGGTGGAAAATCCCTCTGAGCTGGCAATCCGGCTGAGCGACCGCCATTTTGGCATCGGGTCAGACGGTTTGATTCTGATAAAACCATCGGACAGGGCAGACTTTCAGATGGAGATGTATAACGCGGATGGTTCACTCGGGGCGATGTGCGGCAACGGGATCCGATGCGTGGCGAAATACGTTTATGATTACGGTCTGACCGATCAGACGAGGATCAGCGTGGAAACGGCCAGCGGCATCAAATATCTGGAGCTTACAGTTGAATGGCCGGGAGAGAATATTCCGGAAATAACGCATAAGGTTTCAGATTTGGCTGGCACAGGGAAAATCCCGGAGACTTTGGAAAAGGGTGTGGAGTCTGCGTGTGGGAAAAGGCGTGGGACAGTGCGCCTCGTGCGTGTAGACATGGGTGCGCCGATTCTTGAACCGGAGCGGATACCGGTACTTAGCAATCAGTCTGGGATTCCGATCGTCAGCCAGCCGATACAGCCGGATGGGACAATCGGCGAGGGAATTTATTCCATGACCTGCGTATCCATGGGCAATCCGCATTGTATCGTTCCTGTGGAAGATGTGGATGGACTGGATATCGAAAAGATCGGGCCGTTATTTGAGAATTGTCCGCGTTTTCCGGATCGGATCAATACGGAATTTATCAGAGTTATTGACCGTCAAACCGTGCAGATGCGCGTCTGGGAACGGGGATCGGGCGAGACCCTGGCCTGCGGGACAGGAGCCTGTGCCGTCGCGGTGGCATGCGCTCTGAACGGGTGGACACAGGAAGAGATTACCGTAAAGCTGCGCGGCGGCGATCTGCAGATCAAATGGGATCGTGAGAAAAACACCGTGTTTATGACCGGTCCGGCCACGATTGTATTTGAAGGCGAAATCGTCTTTTGATGCACACGGCCGGGTATGGAGTTTTGCGGCTGAAGCCGCACCCGGCCGACGCAGGCGAGTAGGAGCCGACAAGCAGCCTCCTACTCGATTACACACGGCTGCGCAGGGGATTCTACATGAAAATGAAAGCGTAGGAACTGTCACGGAGCAGGAATCTGTCGCAGGATGATCCGGCTGTCTGTGTCAGCTCTTATTGCAGATAAGACTCAAGGAGGAAATTATGTTCAAAGTAAATGACAACTACTTAAAGCTGCCGGGCAGCTATCTTTTCTCAACGATTGCGAAAAAAGTCAACGAATTTCAGGCGGCGAATCCGGACAAATCCGTGATCCGTCTGGGCATTGGCGATGTGACACAGCCGCTTGCCCCGGTGATCATTGACGCGCTTCACGGCGCGGTGGATGAGATGGGCAAGGCAGAGACGTTCCATGGTTATGCGCCGGATCTCGGCTATGAATTCCTTCGCAGCGCGATTGCGAAAAACGACTACGCGGATCGCGGATGCGAGATCGCCGCGGACGAGATTTTTGTATCCGATGGTGCAAAATGCGACTCCGGAAATATTCAGGAAATATTCAGCGTGGACACTAAGATTGCGGTGTGTGACCCGGTCTACCCGGTGTATGTGGATACGAATGTTAT
>JAJBVF010000540.1 GCA_020859965.1 Clostridiales bacterium | reverse complement strand
GTTAAACTGGATAAGCAAAGATGCTAAAAGCTTCAGGTTATGATTATAAATAGGAAGGAAGGTATCAAAATGGCAGAGGCATATGTTTTTCTGGCGGATGGATTTGAAGAGATTGAGGGACTTACAGTGGTGGATCTTTTACGGAGAGCGGGAGTCGATACACAGATGGTTTCCTGCATGGATCACATTGTGATCACCGGTAGTCATGGGATTGAAGTGAAGGCGGATCTCCTTTTTAATGAAGCGGACGCGGCATCAGCGCAGCTGTTCGTATTGCCTGGAGGAATGCCGGGGACGAAGCATCTTGCGGCACATGAGGGACTCGCTCAATTATTGAAAGAACAGACCGCCGCCGGTAAAAAGATCGCAGCGATTTGTGCAGCGCCGAGCGTGCTTGGCGGACTGGGTCTGCTGGCAGGAAAAACGGCTGTTTGCTATCCGGGATTTGAAGAGCAGCTGAAAGGGGCGACGGTCACAGAGAATGCGGTAGAGGTTTGCGGTAATGTGACGACCAGCCGCGGAATGGGAACCGCGGTTCCGTGTGGATTATCTCTGGTGGGGCAGCTACGGGGGCAGAAGCCGGCAGACGAGCTGGCGAAGGGAATTATTTTCGCGTAAAAAGTACTGGCGTTTTTAATATAGCTGTGATATACTACTAAAATGACTGCAAACGGGAAAGTTATGCGGTTTTTTCGAAGATTTATACATGCGCCGGGAATCTGACAGATCCGCGCAAAGGGCAGGGGACAGGGATTTCCCTGCGATCAGGATTCAGGAATCAAGGAGGAATACAGTACAATGGGTGTACAGGTAGAGAAGCTGGAAAAGAACATGGCAAAGCTTACGATCGAGGTTTCGGCGGAAGATTTTATCGCTGCGCTGGATAAAGCATATAAGGCAGAGAAAAGCAGGATTACGGTTCCTGGATTTCGTAAGGGTAAGGCTCCGCGCAAGATGATCCAGAAGATGTATGGAGCAGGCATTTTCTTTGAAGATGCAGCAAACCGGGCGATCAACGAAGCTTATCCGAAGGCTGCTGATGAGTGTGGAGAGACGATCGTATCCCGTCCGACGGTTGATATTGTTCAGATCGAAGAGGGCAAGCCGTTTATTTTTACAGCGGAAGTAGCGCTGAAGCCGGAAGTGACGCTTGGCGAATACAAGGGTCTGGAAGTGGAAAAGACTCTGGCAGAGGTATCAGAGGCAGATGTAGACGCTGAGATCGACAAGGAACGCGAGAAGAATTCTCGTGTGATTGATATTGATGATCGTCCGGTAGAAAATGGCGATATGATCAAGCTGGACTTTGAGGGCTTTGTAGATGGGGAAGCTTTTGAAGGCGGCAAGGGTACGGATTATCCGCTGACGATCGGTTCAGGCAGCTTCATTCCTGGATTTGAAGAGCAGCTGATTGGCAAAGCAATTGGGGAAGATGTAGAAGTGAATGTGACTTTCCCGGAAAATTATCAGGCTGAAGAACTTCAGGGAAAGCCTGCTGTATTTAAGTGCAAGGTAAATGAGATTACTGTGAAAGAACTTCCGGAAGCGGATGATGAATTTGCACAGGATGTATCCGAATTTGATACTCTGGAAGAATACAAGGACGATGTGCGCGCGAAGCTTCTGAATACGAAGATGGAAGAGGCAAAGCGTGTAAAAGGAAACAAGGCTCTTGAAAAAGCGGTAGAGAATGCGCAGATGGAAATTCCGGAACCGATGGTTGAGGAGCAGGTTCGCCGTATGATCGATGATTTTGCGAACCGGATCCAGTCTCAGGGTATTTCCATGGAGCAGTATATGCAGATGCTGGGGATGACGCAGGATGCGCTGAAGGCACAGATGCGTCCGGAGGCTCTGAAGCGGATTCAGAATTCTCTGGTATTGGAAGCAGTCGCAAAGGCAGAGAATATCGAGATCAGCGATGAGCGTCTGGATGAAGAGATTCAGAAGATGGCGGATTCTTATAAGATGGAGTTTGAGAAGCTCAAAGAGCTGATCGGCGAAGAAGAAGCGAAGCAGATGAAAGAAGACCTGGCAATCCAGGCTGCCGCAGATCTCATCCGTGACGAGGCGGTAGAAGTAGAAGTTGCTCTGGCAGAGCCGGAAGAGATCGCTGTAGATGGAGCATCTTCTGAGACAAATGAATAAAGAATAAATACTATAGGTCACACCTGTATGGCGGACAACGACAGCGTTTACCAGATCGGGTGTGACTGTAGTGAAGTTTTACGGCGGCAGGCAGTGTCAGGATTTTAAAGCCTGCGATTTCCGGGGAAATGCTCCCGGAGGCCGTCGTGTGAAAAAATAAGGGGGAAGGATAGTATGAGTTTTGTGCCTTATGTTATCGAACAGACGGGCAGGGGCGAACGTTCTTATGATATTTATTCGAGACTGCTGAAGGATCGTATTATTTTCCTCGGAGAGGAAGTCACAGACGTGAGCGCGAATCTGATCGTTGCGCAGCTTCTGTTCCTGGAGTCTGAGGATCCGAACAAAGATATTCATCTGTATATCAACAGTCCGGGTGGCTCCGTGTCGGCCGGACTTGCGATTTACGATACAATGCATTATGTGAAGTGCGATGTTTCCACGATCTGTATGGGGATGGCGGCAAGCATGGGCGCGTTCCTGCTCGCCGGCGGCCAGAAGGGAAAGAGATATGCGCTTCCGAATTCGGAAGTGATGATCCATCAGCCTTCCGGCGGTGCGCAGGGCCAGGCGACGGATATCAAGATCGTGGCTGATAAGATCTTGCAGACGAAGCAGAAGCTGAATGAGATGCTGGCGGCCAATACCGGTCAGCCTTTCGAAGTGATTGCGGCTGATACAGAGCGGGACAACTGGATGACGGCCGAAGAAGCAAAGGCTTATGGACTGATCGATGAAGTGGTGACATCCAGGTAAGAAGCAAAGGCTGCGTATAAAGAATGAGGTGGAGATATGCCGGGAAAAATCGTTGAAAAAGTCAGATGCTCCTTCTGCAATAAGACGGAGGATCAGGTACGCAAGCTGATAGCGGGTCCGAATGGGGTCTATATCTGTGAGGAATGTATTGATATCTGTGCTGAGATTGTAGAAGAAGAGCTGGCAGAAGAAGAATTCGGAGATGCGGATGGAATCAATCTCCTGAAGCCGGCTGAAATCAAAGCTTTTCTGGATGAATATGTGATCGGGCAGGATGCGGCAAAGAAAGCTCTGTCCGTGGCAGTGTACAATCATTACAAGAGAATTACCAGCGGGAAGTATCTGGATGTGGAGGTTCAGAAAAGCAATATCCTGATGCTGGGTCCGACTGGCAGCGGAAAAACCATGCTGGCTCAGACACTGGCCAGACTGCTGAATGTACCTTTTGCAATTGCGGACGCGACAGCGCTGACTGAGGCCGGATATGTCGGAGAAGATGTAGAGAATATCCTGCTTAAGATCATCCAGGCCGCAGACTATGATATTCCCAAGGCGGAGCATGGCATTATTTACATTGATGAGATTGATAAGATCACGCGCAAATCCGAGAACGCTTCGATCACGCGTGATGTTTCCGGTGAAGGTGTACAGCAGGCGCTGCTGAAGATCCTGGAAGGTACTGTAGCTTCTGTACCACCGCAGGGTGGACGGAAGCACCCGCATCAGGAACTTCTGCAGATTGATACGACCAATATTCTGTTTATCTGCGGCGGTGCTTTTGAAGGCCTGGATAAAATCATTGAGAACCGAATGGACCGCAAAGGGATTGGTTTTGGTTCTGAGCTTACCCAGACAGGCGACCGCAATGTCGGCGAGGTTTTAAAACAGGCGCTTCCGGAAGATTTCATTAAATTCGGTATGATTCCGGAGTTCATGGGGCGTGTGCCGGTAGTGGTTTCTCTGGATGAGCTGGATCGCGATGCTCTGATCCGTATTCTGACGGAGCCGAAGAATGCGCTTATCAAGCAGTATCAGGGTCTGTTGGGACTGGACGATGTGGAGCTTTCCTTTACTCCTGAGGCGATTGAGGCGATCGCAGATCGCACCATCAAGCGCAAAACAGGAGCGAGAGGACTTCGTGCAATCATGGAGACGACGATGATGGATCTGATGTTCCGGATTCCTTCCGATGATACGATCGCGACCTGTCTGGTGACAAAGGAAGCTGTGGAAGGCACCGGTGAGCCGGAGCTGACTTATCGTACGAAGGAGCTTCCGCCAAGGAGAAAACGCAGATTCGGCTTTATGGAAGAGTCTGCCTGAATGAAAGTATGCCATAAAAAGAAATATTCGCGCAGCCTGGCAGTAATTGTCAGGCTGCGACTTAATATGCGCAGGGCTGCGAGAGGAGTTTCCCGGCTATCGCCGGGCGCAGCCCGCGCGGGCGAGTAAGAGGCAAAAGGCGCCTCCTACTCGATTGCAGAGCCGGGAAAGGAGTTTTGCGGCTGAAGCTGCACCCGGCTCGCGCGGGCGAGCAGGAGTCGATAAGTCGCCTCCTGCCCGATTAAACAATACAATAGAAAGAGACGTATATGGGAGACATGATCAGAAGCATGCCTGTGATCCCTCTTCGGAATCTGACTGTATTTCCGACAATGATATTGAATTTTGATGTCAGCCGGGGACAGTCGATTCGGGCTGTCGAAGAAGCGATGGCAGTGGATCAGGCAATATTTCTTGTGACACAGAAGGATCCGGATGTGAGTGACCCGGGTCTGCAAAATCTGTATGAGATTGGTGTGGCAGCGAAGGTTATGAATATCGCAAAGCTGCCGAAGGAAATCGTGCGCGTGCGGGCGGAGGGCCTGGAACGGGGACACCTTTTGAGTATATCAAATGAGGATGGCTATCTGCGGGCGCAGGTGGAGATACTCGGGGACGAACAAAATGAACTTGACGGCCTTACCGAAGAGGCGATGACGCGCGGCCTGGCAGATCTTCTGACAAGATATGCGCAGGTCAATCAGAAATTCAGCAAGGACATGCTCCGTCAGCTTTTGGATATCCACAGCTTTGAGAAGCTGACGATGGCTGTGTGCGTTCATCTGCCGATGCATTATGAGGAACGCCAGCGCCTTCTGGAAGCGAACGGTATGCAGGAACGCTACGATTTGCTCTGTACATTGATCGTACGGGAAATGGAGATTCTGCAGGTACAGAATGAGATTCAGCAGAAGGTAAAAGCGCGGGTGGATAAAAATCAGCGGGAATATGTCCTTCGGGAGCAGATCCGCGTGATTCAGGAGGAGCTGGGTGAAGATACGCTGCTCACAGATGTGAAGCATTATAAGGAAGCAGCGGAAAAGCTGGCTGCACCGGAAGAAGTAAAAAATAAAATCCGCAAAGAATCGGAGCGCCTGAAAAGTATCGGGAATAATTCTGCCGAAAGCTCTGTGCTGCGCGGTTATATAGAGACACTCCTGGAACTTCCGTGGGAAAAGGCGTCTACAGATAATCACGATCTGAAGAATGCCAGAAAGATCCTGGATCAGGATCATTATGGACTGGAAAAAGTCAAAGAGCGTGTATTGGAATTCCTGGCGGTGCGTTCCCTGACGGAGAAGGGCGACAGTCCGATCATTTGCCTGGTGGGACCGCCCGGAACCGGGAAGACTTCGATCGCACAGTCGATCGCGCGTGCTCTTGATAAGAAATTTGTACGAATTAGTCTGGGTGGTGTGCGTGATGAGGCGGAAATCCGCGGACACCGGCGCACGTATGTCGGAGCGATGCCGGGACGTATCGCGGACGGTTTGCGTCAGGCTGGCGTCCGGAATCCGCTGATGCTGTTGGATGAGATCGACAAGGTGAGCAGCGATTATAAGGGAGACACTTCCTCTGCATTGCTGGAGGTGCTCGATTCAGAACAGAATTATCGTTTTCGGGATAATTATGTGGAGCTGCCAATCGATTTGTCGGAAGTGCTCTTTCTTGCGACTGCGAATGATGTGCACACGATTCCGCGGCCGTTGTTGGATCGTATGGAAATCATTGAGGTGACCAGCTACACATCGAATGAAAAGCTTCATATCGCGCGTGAACATCTGATGAAGAAGCAGCTGCAGCACAATGGCCTGAAAAAAGGACAGCTGACGATCACGAAGTCGGCGATGACGACGGTGATCGATTCTTATACCAAAGAGGCCGGCGTGCGCCAGCTGGAACGCAGGATCGGAGAGCTTTGCCGGAAAGCGGCGCGAGAGATCCTGGAGGATGGAGCCTCCTCAGTAAAGATTACGGAAAAGAATCTGGAAAAATACCTGGGCAGGAAGCGAAGCACGATTCTGAAAAAGAATGCGAAGAACGATGTAGGTATCGTGCGCGGACTGGCATGGACCAGCGTCGGCGGCGATACGCTGCAGATCGAAGTAAACACGATGCCTGGAAAGGGCGAATTCCTGCTGACCGGCCAGCTTGGCGATGTGATGAAGGAATCGGCACGCACGGCGATCAGCTATGTGCGGTCACTGGGGAATCAGTATAGCATTGATCCGGACTTTTTTACGAAAAATGATATTCATATCCATATTCCGGAAGGAGCCGTGCCTAAAGATGGACCGTCAGCCGGGATCACGATGGCGACCGCGATCCTGTCCGCGATCACTGCAATCCCTGTGCGCGCAGATGTAGCAATGACCGGTGAGATTACGCTGCGCGGCAGAGTTCTGGCTATCGGAGGACTAAAGGAAAAGCTTCTTGCGGCGAAGCAGGCCGGGATCACGACTGTGATCGTGCCAACGGAGAACAAAACGGATATTGCGGATATCCAGGATGAGATAAAGGACGGGCTGAAGCTTGTGTATGCGGGTACTATGCCGGAGGTGCTGAAAACGGCACTGGTGTAAATCAGGATTGCTGTGACGGAGGAATCAGAATATGATAATCAGAGATGTGAATCTTGAAACGGTATGCGGCATTACAAGCCGTCTGCCGGAAAATACACGGCCGGAGGTAGCCTTCGCCGGGAAATCAAATGTCGGGAAATCTTCCCTGATCAATACCCTGATGAACCGGAAGTCTCTGGCGCGGACCAGTTCACAGCCGGGAAAGACACAGACGATCAATTATTATAATGTGAACCGGGAACTGTATCTGGTCGATTTGCCCGGATATGGCTATGCGAAAGTACCGCAGTCGGAAAAAGAAAAATGGGGCAGGATGATCGAGCGCTACCTGCACACCTCCTCGCAGCTGCGCGCAGTGTTTCTGCTGATCGATATCCGGCATGAACCTGGAGCAAATGACAAAACGATGTATGAATGGATCTGTGCGAATGGCTACGAGCCGGTGATCCTGGCAACCAAGCTGGATAAGATCAAGCGCAGCCAGCTGCAGAAACAGCTGAAGCTGATTCGTGAAGGGCTTGGTGTGCGTTCCGGTACTCAGATGATTCCGTTTTCCTCGCAAACGAAACAGGGACGCGAGGAAGTGTGGAAACTGATTGAGGAATTGTGTATGGGATCTGATATAGGAGTCGGGGACATTGATGCTGCGATCAAGTAGGAGGCGATTTTCCGGCTTCAGCCACAAAACTCCGTTCCCGGCTCCTACGATCGAGTATGAGGCGGCTTTTTGCCTCATACTCGTCTGCGCGAGCCGGGTGCGGCTTCAGCCGCAAAATTCCGTTCCCGGCTCTGCGCATATAAAAAAAATCCCGTGGCTGACTGACGGTTCGACCACGGGATTTCTTTATCTTAAGCCATCGCGCTGACTTCTTTTGCAAGACGGGAAACTTTTCTCGCTGCATTGTTCTTATGATAAACGCCTTTTTTAGCAGCTTTATCAATCGTAGAAGTGGCAGCCAGAAGAGCTGCTTCCGCTGCAGCCTTGTCGTTCGCCGCAACAGCTGCATCTACCTTCTTAATCGCAGTCTTGACAGAAGACTTGATGGATTTATTTCTATCATGCTTCTTCTGAGAAACAAGAATTCTTTTCTTAGCAGACTTGATATTAGCCAATTTGAACACCTCCCAACTTCTGAAATAATCGCTTGTTTCATTAAAATCGGACACGGTCGTTTAATGCAAACATACTCTAGTATCTTAGTTCAAACTTGTGGTTCTGTCAATAGAGAATCTGCGAAAATCCCGAAAAAATCGGGCGCAATCTCTTTAGAAATCTGATTGACAGAGAAATGCCGGAACACTATAATGAATGAAGAAAAATACCTTACTACAGTAAGAAAGAGGGAAAGACGATGAGTGATTATAAAATAGGTACCCGCTGTGTGCAGGGCGGCTATACGCCGGGAAACGGAGAGCCGCGTCAGATTCCGATCGTACAGTCGACCACATTCCGCTATGCGACGAGCGAGGACATGGGGAAGCTGTTTGACCTGGAGGCGAGCGGATATTTTTACACCAGACTGCAGAATCCGACCAATGACTATGTAGCGGCAAAGATTACGGAGATGGAAGGCGGCACGGCAGGTATGCTGACATCATCCGGTCAGGCAGCCAATTTTTTTGCGCTGTTTAATATTTGTGAGAGCGGGGATCATATCGTCGCTTCTTCCTCCATTTATGGAGGTACGTTCAACCTGATCTCGGTTACGATGGCGAAGATGGGTATTGCTGCGACGTTTGTAAGCCCGGATGCCAGCGAAGAAGAACTGAATGCGGCATTTCAGGAGAATACGAAGGTCGTCTTTGGTGAGACTATTGCGAATCCGGCACTGACTGTGCTGGATATCGAGAAATTTGCGAAGGTAGCGCATGCGCATGGCGTTCCGCTGATTGTGGACAATACCTTCCCGACGCCGGTGAACTGCCGTCCGTTTGAGTGGGGCGCTGATATTGTCACACATTCTACGACCAAATATATGGATGGGCATGGCGCTGCGGTTGGCGGTGCCATTATTGACAGCGGCAGATTCGACTGGATGGCGCATGCGGAGAAATATCCGGGACTGTGCACACCGGACGAGAGCTATCATGGCATTACCTATGCGGAGAAATTTGGCAAAGAAGGCGCGTTTATCACAAAGTGCACTTCTCAGCTGATGCGTGATCTTGGCTCTATTCAGGCCCCGCAGAACGCATATTTGCTGAATCTGGGTCTGGAGTCGCTTCATGTCCGGATGCCGAAGCACGTGGAAAACGGACAGGCAGTGGCGGAATTCCTTTACAATCATCCGAAGGTGGCTTATGTGAATTATCCGGGTCTGCCGACCGACAAATATTATGAGCTGGCGCAGAAATATATGCCAAATGGCGGCTGCGGCGTTGTATCCTTTGGCCTGAAGGGCGGCCGTGAGGCAGCGTCTGTATTTATGCGTGAGCTGAAGCTTGGCGCGATCGAGACACATGTGGCGGACGCGCGTACCTGCTGTCTGAATCCGGCGACGTCCACCCACCGCCAGATGAATGACGAACAGCTCAGGGAAGCCGGAGTACCGGCAGAGCTGATCCGGATCAGCCTTGGTATCGAGGATAAGGAAGATCTGATTGCGGATATCGCGAATGCACTCGACGCGATCGAATAATGCAGGAATTCAATGAGTTTTTGCTGAACTGTTTACAACTCAGTATCATTTAAAATCGGAATAGCAGAGCGGGCCGGATAGCCCGCTTTGCTATTCCCCGAGGTGCCGGACAGGGAGAAGATATGGAAGAACTGAGAACTTATTTCTCAAAAATGATCGATGCAGGTACACAGAAAATCGTGATCAGCAAACAGCAATCGAAACAGGAAGAATACAAAAGGATTACTGTAGAAAAGAAGGGAAACTATTATCAGATCGCCCGCTATACGGAAAAACAGGTATTTCACAAAAATGTCCGTGGTGAGAATGCGGCAGACTGCTGCGCTGCGGCTATGGACGGACATTTTCTGCAGGCGAATGGATGGTCTTCTGAGTTTGAATACATTCTTCTGTGTTCAAAAAAAGGGACCTGTACGTTTAAACGAAAACGGATTGTTCCCGGAGCGAAAGCGACAGTGCAGACATGTACAGACAAGGCAGAGAAGAATAAAGCGAACCTGGCCAGGATGGATATGGACAAAGCTGGCGGAGAAACGGACGAGGAATCCGGAAGTGTGGCGAGATCTGAATATGATGCTTCATCAGGAGCCGGCAACGTTCACAACCGGAAAAAGAATTATATTTTAAAAGAAGGCTTTCAGATCCCACCACTGGTAGATATGGGAATCTTTACCGCGGAAGGAAAAGTAGTCCATTCCATGTATGATAAGTACAGACAGATCAATCGTTTTATTGAGATCATTGATGATGAAATTCAAAACTGGAAAGGTGATACGATCCACGTGATTGATTTTGGCTGCGGGAAGTCCTACCTGACCTTTGTATTGTATTATTATCTGACTGAAATTCGGGAAATTCGGGCGGAAGTCGTCGGACTTGATCTGAAAGCAGATGTAATTAAGAAATGCAATCAATCTGCTGAAAAATATGGATACGACGGGCTGCATTTTGAAGTGGGAAATATCAATGGCTATCAGCCTTCTTTTGATGTGGATATGGTGATCACTTTGCATGCCTGCGATACCGCAACCGATTATACTTTGTACAATGCGATCACATGGAAAGCGGGACTGATTTTTTCAGTACCCTGCTGTCAGCATGAACTGAACCGGCAGATTCATGCGGAAAACCTGTCGCTTCTGACCAGATATGGGATCATAAAAGAACGTTTTTCCGCTCTGGCTACGGACGCAATCCGGGCGAATCTGCTGGAATTCTGCGGTTATAAGACCCAGCTTCTGGAATTTATTGACTTTGAGCACACCCCGAAGAATCTTCTGATTCGTGCTTCCAGGAGAGCGATTGCACCGAAGGGAGCACGAAAGAAAGCCCTGGATGAAGTGAAAGCAGTGATGGAAGAATTCTCACTGAAGCCAACATTGTATACGCTTTTGTATGAGGATGATGCTTAATTTTGTTGTCTGATATAGATTGACGGAAAGATACGCTCTGTATTTTCAACAGGAGGAGAGTTATGCCAGTATTTGATTTTAGCAATGATACACCGGCGAAGAAAAAGGCCGCCGAATGCACATATTCAGTGATATATACCAATGAATCCGCGGCTTCCGCCGAAAAGCCGATCCTGCTTCTGGACAATAGCCAAAGGCAGTGGAAGCACCACTCGAATGGGATTTTTTCCAATCCGGATCAGAAGACTGCGTTTGAGTTTGATGAAGAGGGCGGCACGGTCAGTGCAGACATTCTGCTGATTGATGCGCGATTTGTCAGCCTGCTTCGCTGGCTGGGGGAAAGCCATATCCGGGTGAGGCTTTCCGGGGCGAAGCTCTTGGACGGATATGCGG
>JAJBVF010000176.1 GCA_020859965.1 Clostridiales bacterium | reverse complement strand
GTTTAATAAAGGTACTATGAGCATTAAGGGCGGCGTTTATAAAACGGCTTCCAGTGATAGCAGCACGGAAGGAATGCTGATTGATAACGATGGCAAGCTGACGATATCCGGCGGCACGTTTACGACAAAGACGGAGGAAATCATTTATAATAACAGTGGTGCGGTCTTAACAATTAAGGATGGAACGTTTACGGAAAAAACTGCGGGAGATGCAGCCATAACCGGTTTAGGAAAAGTCACAATAGCGGGAGGCACAATAAAATCTCCGGGGTTGGTGATCTGGGGGATACAGACGCTGACAATCAAAGGCGGAACGATCATATCTACAAAATCTGCCACGGCAATTGATGCCGGCAGTGTTCTGAATCTTTCTGGCGGCACGATAGAGTCAAGAGGCGGAAGCTATGTATTCAATGATGGCTTGGGGCCGATATACGGAACGGTCGAGGTTTCTGGAAGCTCTGTTATGAAGATGACCGGAGGAAGTATTTACGGAAAGAATGTTCCGGCAGTTCGTGTAGGCTCTAAAGCGTCCTTTACACAGACCGGAGGTACCTTAAAAACGGGCTCCGGCGATATTCCGACCGTTTGTGATATCGATTATGTAAATGCACATTCTACAAAGGAATTTATAGTCTGGGGATAAGGCGAAGGACTGAAAACGTATATCTTAAAAACAGTGAAACCATTCAAAATCAGCGCAAGATCAAACATTTATGGAGGTACGGGTTATGAAAAAGAAAACTACGCAATTGTTACTGTTGTTACTGTTTATGACGCTGGGATTCTTTCTGAAGGCAACGCCCACGCAGGCGGCTTATGTGGAAGTGAGTGGGAATCAGGAAAAGATAAAGGCAGGCAACTACTACTTCTGGATCGATCTGGAATCCGAGAGCTTTATGTATGCCAAGACAAAAAAAGCTGCAGGAAAGGTACTGGCAACGGAAGAGGAAGATTCCGAGTATTTATTAGGGTATAATTTTTATACAGATGGGAAAACAGTTTTTTATCTGAGGTTTCATTATACCGGAAAGAGCTACATTTATAAGTACTCGATCTCGAAAAATAAGAAGACTCTGCTGAAAGAGACGACAGATGTAATGTCTTTTGTCGGTTATTATCCAACAACAAAGACACTGTATATGCAAAAGGGCTCGAAGCTCGTTGGACTCAATATCAATACAGGGAAATTTACGACTATACTGAAGAATGTTTATTCAATCTATGGTATGAATAAAACCTATGTGGTTTATGGGAAACAGGCATCCAACGGAAAGATTTCTTTTTATTCCTACAATATGTCCTCCAAAAAGAAAACCTTGATTTACAAGTCTGATTATTCAGACTGTATGGTGGTCGCGAATAACAGGATTTACTTCCTGGATTGCATTAAGGAGGGGACAGAGGCAAACGATTACTATAATACCTATGTGCTTAAGACCTGTGCTTTATCCGGCGGCTCCTTAAAGACTATCTCCGGAGAAATGCAAGGTACTTCGGCAACGTTTAATGGTCATACAACCAAAAGGCTGGATTTTATCATCTGGAACACCGGAATCGGCGGAGATGGAACGGACGGATACTATCGCTATAAGTTCTCGACCGGAAAGCTCAGCAAGCTGCAATAATCAGAGAATGCTTTCACAGTAAAAGAGAGAAAGAAATCCACCAGCTTATGATTTTGAAAGGAAAAGAGTTATGAAAGCAGTGAAAAAACTGATATTGCCATTCTTATTTGCGATGCTGATTTCCGGTATGTTTTCCGCTACAACGTTTGCGGCGTCGAAAACCGTAGCGACGATTGGAAGCAAAAGCTATACCTCCCTTCAGGATGCAGTGGATGCCGTAAAGAAGGGACAGACCATAAAGCTGCAGAAAAATGTTTCCTATTCCGTAAGCGCGGCTACTGCGTCGGGATGGATGACGGTAGGTTCAAAAACCTATTATCTGGGTTCTGTGCTGGATCTGGACAGGGATACGACCTATACGCTTGATTTAAACAAGCACACGATCAAATGTAAGGGCTATGCGTATATTCATCTGACAGACGGAAAGGTGACGATTAAGAATGGCACGATCACGAGTACCAAACAGACAGATGTACTTGATGTCGAAAAGGGGGTAAAGCTTACCACCAGCAACCTTAAGCTGAAAGGGAGTATAATCAATGATGGCTCAATCGTCGTGAAGAGTACGACAATCAACGGGCATCTTGGCAATTACAGTACTGGTACTGTCACGGTAAAGAGCGGGAAGATTATCAGCAATACAGAGGGCGAATGGGTGCAATCTGTGAGCGGTATTTATAATACCGGGAAAGTAACGATAGAAAAGGTCACGATCCTGACGGATAATAATAATTATGCTCTGTACAACCTGGAGGGCGGTACCATGAGCGTTAAAGGCGGCGTCTATAAAACTGCCTCAAGCGACAGCAGCAAGGAAGGAGAACTGATTAAAAACTATGGCAAACTGACGATATCCGGCGGTACATTTACGACGAAGATACAGCAGATAATCTATTGTTCGACGTATGCCGTGTTGACGATCAAGGGCGGAACATTTACTCAGAAATCCCTTGGCGATGATGAAGCAGCTATAAGCGCAGGACAAAAGCTGACAATATCGGGAGGCACAATAAAAGCTCCGGGGCTGGTGATTTCTGGTTGGAAGACAATGACGATCAAAGGCGGAACGATTATATCTACAAAATCAGCTACGGCAATTAGTTTTGGCGCTAATAATGGTGTTTTGAAAGTTTCTGGCGGTACGATAGAATCAAGCGGAGGAAGCTTTAACTTTGATGGAACTTTTGGGGGTACTGGGATAGACGCAGTGGTTGAGCTTCAAAGATCTACAATGATTATGACCGGAGGTACGATCTACGGAAAGAATGTCCCTGCGGTTCGGGTACCTACGAACTGTTCCTTTACGCAAAGCGGAGGTACTTTAAAAACCGGTTCAAGCGATATCCCGACTGTTTTTGATACTGATTATTTAAGATCACAAGGCATAAGCGTTAGTGAAACATCAAGCTGGAGTTGAAGATGTATCAGCGTTTACACCGGTATTTTTCAATATGAAATGACGGGAAAGGCGGCACCTGCCCTGTATGGGGCGTGGGGCCGCTTTTTCTGACATGAGAAGTCTTAAGGCGCCGGCAGAGTCGACGGAATTACGCTCCGTTTCGAAAAAACTTTCGTATATGGTTGACATAATTTATATTAAATTATATAATAAATGTACTAAAAACAGTACGGTAAACAGTACAAAAGGTGGTATGAATATGATAGCAGCGAGAGCGGTTGATGTTCGGTCAAATATGAAGAATTATATGGATATTGCTTATAATGGCGAGCCGGTTATTGTTTCCAGGCGGCAAAATCGCAATGTAGTCATTGTATCAGAACAGGAGTATAACGACCTGCAAAAGGCGAAGCGAAATGCGGAATATCTGACAAAACTGGATAGAAGCTATGAGCAGCTGGAGCGGGGGGAAACTGTGGTGAAGTCCTTTGATGAACTGGAGAAAATGGCGGATGAATAATGACGTTACTTTCTCTAAAGAAGCATTTGAGGAGTATCTATACTGGCAAACGCAGGATAAAAAGACATTGAAGCGGATAAATGCCCTTATAAAGGATATTCGCTCAAATGGTGCTTTGGCTGGTATTGGTAAGCCCGAAAAGCTACGCTATCGTCCTGGTTACTCGAGACGTATTGACGATGCAAACAGGCTTGTATATGAGATTGATCAATTTGAGAATATTAGAATAATAGCTTGCAGGGGTCATTACGAGGATTAGCATATGAGCCTGTAAAACAAATGATGAAATATTTAAGAGGCTTTCCGTTTGGAGAGTCTTTTTTAAAAGAAATTTATCCGTCATAGTCAGATATTCGTGCAGGTGATGTCTTAAGGTGTCGCTTTGCCGACGGATTCTTTATGACTCTGGCTACTTGGCTCGTTGCTTCGCGGGAATAAAAAATGGTTGCGCATGAAACCGTCTCTGCATTATAATAAAAATAGTCTGCGCGTTTGAGCCTGATGATATGAATCAGATTCAGACGCGGCAGGAAAAACAGGATTTGAGGATGTGTTCATGGATCAGAAAAAGAAAAAAATCATGCGAAGACTGGACTATTTTGTTCATATGCGGCCAATCTTTGATGTGCGGTCGCTGTTCAGTGACGGGACGGAGAATTATGTGACGCCGATGGAGCCGAAGCCGGGAGATACGGTGAAGATACGGTTTCGCACGAAGCGGGATAATGTGGATTTTGTTTTTTTTATCAGCGGATCGATGAAAAAGCCGATGGAAGTGGAATCGAGTGATTCCGGCTTTGATTATTATGCGACAGAGATCACGGTGGGAGAGGAACCGCTCTATTATTATTTTGAGATACAGGCGGGGCAGACGCGCTGTTTTTATACAAAGCTGGGCGTATCGCGCAATCTGAACCAGAGCCGCCTGTTCTGTCTGGTACCGGGCTTTTCGACGCCGGACTGGGCGAAGGGCGCTGTGATGTATCAGATTTTTACGGAGAGATTTTGCAATGGCGACCCGTCGAATGATGTGCTGGACAATGAATATCTTTATATCGGGAAGCCGGTGAATCGCGTGACGGATTGGGAGAAGCTGCCTGCGGCGGACGGGACGCGGGAGTTTTACGGAGGCGATCTGCAGGGGATCTGGGATAAGCTGGATAATCTGCAGGAGCTTGGTGTGGAGGTTCTTTACCTGAATCCGGTATTTGTCTCGCCATCCAATCATAAATATGATACACAGGATTATGATTATGTGGATCCGCATATCGGCGTGATCGTAAAAGATGAGGGAGATCTGCTTTCTACCAGAGGAGATGTGTCGCGGCCCGGGACGCTTTCTTTCGGCAGCACAGTATCCGGTAATGAAATATCCGGCAGTGATGTGGCCGGGGCGGCCTCAGAAAATGAGAATGCCGCGGCGCCTGGTTCAGATACACGCTCCTGGTCGGAGAGAGAAGCGGAAAATCTGACGAACCGGGATGCGACACGGTATATCACCCGCGTGACGGATCGCAGGAATCTGGAAGCGAGTAATGCATTTTTTGCAAAGCTGGTGGAGGAGATCCATCGTCGGGGGATGCGTGTGATCCTGGACGGGGTGTTTAATCACTGTGGTTCTTTTAATAAGTGGATGGATCGTGAACGGATCTATGAGAATCGATCGGGCTATGAGAAAGGCGCCTATGTATCGGCGGACAGTCCGTACCGCAGTTTTTTCCGCTTTAATAATGAACATGAATGGCCGTATAATCCGTATTACGAGGGCTGGTGGGGCTTTGATACGCTGCCAAAGATGAATTATGAGGAATCGCAGGAACTTGAGGACTATATTCTGCGGGTTGCGGCAAAATGGGTGTCTCCGCCGTACAATGTGGATGGCTGGCGGCTTGATGTGGCGGCTGATCTTGGATTTACGCCGGAATATAATCATCAGTTCTGGAGAAAATTCCGCGATACGGTAAAAACGGCGAATCCGGATGCGATCATTCTTGCCGAGCATTATGAGGACGCTTCCTCCTGGCTTGGCGGAGATCAGTGGGATACGATCATGAATTACCGCGCGTTTATGGAACCGGCGACCTGGTTTTTTACCGGAATGGAAAAGCATAGTGATGAATACAGGGAAGACCTGCGCGGAGATGCCGGGAGCTTTCAAAAATCCATGCAGGAGGGGATGACGGAGTTCCTGACGCCGTCTTTACAGGTGGCGATGAATGAACTTTCGAATCATGACCACTCCCGCTTCCTGACGCGGACAAGCGGAAGAGTCGGGCGTGTGGAAAAACTTGGCGGCGAGGCGGCTGGCGAAGGTGTTCGCCCTGAAATCATGCGCGAGGCGGTGGTCATGCAGATGACCTGGCCGGGTGCACCGACTCTGTATTATGGCGATGAAGCGGGAGTCTGCGGATTTACGGATCCGGACAACCGGCGCACTTATCCGTGGGGACATGAGGATCATCAGATGCTGGAATTCCACCGGCGTGTGATCGCGATGCATCGGCGCTATCCGGTGCTGTCGCACGGCTCGCTCTGCTTCCTTGGCAGCGGGAAGGACTGGCTGTCCTATGGAAGATTCAGTGGAAAAGAGCAGATGGTTGTGGTGTTTAATAATAGTGAAGAACGAAAGGAACTGACGATCCCGGTATGGCCGGCCGGAATTTTGTACGACAAGGTTCTCGTGTGCGTATTTGAGACGACACGGGATGGATTTTCAAAGGAAGAGGCGACTTATCCGCTCATCGGCGGAGAATTGAAAATTGTTCTTCCGGAAACGTCAGCGGTCGTGCTCGAAGCAAGACCCCGGTGGCTGCATATTTAAGAAAAAAACAATTTTGTTTTAACGTAGCGTTCCTTTTATTCTTTGAGTATTTGTACTATGATGACACCAGGGTCGAAAGTCAGGAATCAAGCGGGAATAAACAGGAAGAAGGAATGGTATGAGAAAAAGGACAGTCTGGCTGCTGGCGATCGTGCTGGCTTTACTTATCTGTGTGATTGGCGCTTATTGCGCGATCGGTATGTATTATACGTCTCATTTTTTGAAAAATACGGAAATCAATGGGATTGATGTATCAGAGCTGACGGTTGCCGGGGCAGAGAAGCTGCTTGCGCAAGATGCGGAAGATTACCGTCTGGTGATTACGGGGATAGATGAGGAACAGGAGACGATTGCGGGATCAGTCTTTGATTATGCCTTTGTATCGAATGGAGAGGTGCAGGAGTTTTTGGATGGGCAGCAGTTTCTGGCGTGGCTTCCGGCCTTCTTTTCGGATGGCCAGTCATATTCTATGGATACGTCCGTGACTTATGATGAGGAAAAGCTGGCGGCAGCGGTATCGGAGCTTTCCATGATGCAGGAAGATCAGTGGGTGGCGCCGGAGAATGCGTATGTGGCGCTTCTGGAAGATGGTACATATGGGATCATAGAGGAGACGAAAGGTACTGAGCTGGATACTGAGAAGGTACAGGAGGTGGCACTCACTGCGGTAAATGCCGGAAAAAAGAGCCTGAATCTGGAGATGGCAGAATGCTATACGACGGCAGAGGTCACTTCAGAAGATGAAAGCCTGATTGAAGAAGTGAGCCTTTACAATCAGTACGCATCTATGGTGATCAATTATTATATGAGCGGCGATGTAGTGGTGACGCTGGATTCTTCGACCTTCATGGAATGGTTTTCGCTGGATGCGGACAACAATCCCTGCTTTGATTATGATTCCGTTGCAGCGTGGGTAGATACACTTGCGGATACCTACGACACGATTGGCACACAGGAGCCGTTTGTGACATCGAACGGAGAGACTGTCTATGTGGAGGCAGTGACTTACGGCTGGGAGATGGATCGGGAATCGGAAACGGCGGAGCTTTACGAGCTCCTTCTGGCAGGGCAGACCGAAGGACGCTCGCCGGTGTGGACCAGAAGTGCTCTGACGCGAGGAACGAACGATATTGGAGATACCTATGTAGAAATTGATTACACCAACCAGCGTATGTGGTATTATAAGGATGGCGAGCTGTTGGTGGAGACGCCGGTTGTGACGGGAAATACCAGTGCCGGAAATGCCTCGCCGGAGGGGATTTATTATATCGTATACAAAGAACAGAATGCGACTCTGACCGGGGAGACTTATGAGACGCCGGTGGATTACTGGATGCCATTCTATGGAAATGTGGGGATTCATGATGCGGATTCGTGGAGAAGTACCTATGGAGGCACGATTTACATGACGAGCGGTTCTCACGGCTGTATCAATACCCCGACCGCGCAGGCGCAGACGATTTATGAGAATATCGAGGCAGGGACACCGGTTGTCTGCTACAGCTCCGGTATTGATTATGGCTACGGCACGGCGAGCAGCGGCACTTCTTATGTAGCGAACAGCAGCACGGGCAGCACCTCCGGTACAGACAGTACGACAGGCGATGATGACAGCGATGAAGACAATATTATTATCATAGACGGCGCTGGTTCGGATGCATCAGATATCGATTATTCTGCTTCATCCGATTACGGGACGGCAGAGACCAATCGGATTGATGAGGACGACAGTTCGGACAGTACATCGACAGGAGATGCAGAGTTTGAGATCACCATTTCCGATGAGACGACCTGGTCAGATTCAGGCGATACATCGGATGAAGCTTCCGGCGATACGTCGGGCGGTGACGGCAACGATGTGATTGTGATTGAGTAAAGATCTGTTACGAAATAACTGATACGCCTTGCACCATCTGATATGCGCAGGTTATTTTGAAATGGCTCTTAAAGTATTTGCAGAAGAATTGGGTAATTCATGGAAGATGAAGAGTATGCTTTCGCTAAGCAGGCATAAAGCAGTTTATTGTCAGCTTTATCTTTGGGAGAAAGGGAGCAAAACGGGAATATGAAAAATATGACACTGATCCGCATGGCAGGGGTCTGCGGCGGGACTTATTATGGAAGAGACGAAGACAGGGAGCGGGAGATCTGTTCGGTCATGACGGACAGCCGCAAAGCGGAGCCGGGCTGTTTGTTTGCTGCGATCAAAGGGGAGCGTGTAGACGGTCACGATTTTATTCCGGCTGTGCTGGAAAAGGGTGCGCTCTGCGTGATCACGGAGCGGGAGCCAGAAGAGCTTGAAATACAGACGGAGAAGAAATCGACGGACTGTGCCGGAAAGCCTTCTTTGTGCGGCAATTACATAAAAGTGGAATCCACAATAGCGGCGCTTGGTGCGCTCGCGGCGTATTATCTGGAGCAGCTGGCGATTCCGGTAGTCGGCATTACCGGCAGTGTCGGCAAGACCAGCACGAAGGAAATGATCGCCGCGGTGCTCTCGCAGAAATACCGCACTCTGAAAACAGCGGGAAATTTCAACAACGAGCTGGGACTTCCGCTGACGATTTTCCGGCTGCGGGAAGAGGATCAGATTGCGGTGCTGGAGATGGGGATCAACCACTTTGGCGAGATGCATCGGCTGGCGGGCATCGCGAAGCCGGATACCTGCGTGATCACGAACATCGGACAGTGCCATCTGGAATTTTTAGGAGACCGCGACGGCGTTTTGCGCGCCAAGACAGAGATTTTTGATTATCTTCGTCCGGATGGGCATATTATTCTAAACGGGGATGACGATAAGCTGATTACCGTGAATGAAGTAAAAGGGATTCAACCGACCTTTTTCGGAATTGGCACGGAAAATGATATTTATGCGGATCAGATCGTGAAAAAAGGACTCGATGGCATCGAATGCCGGATCTGCGTCGCAAAGCAGCAGGAGACGGGCTCTTTTACGGTTTTGATCCCGATCCCGGGCATTCATATGGTCATGAATGCGCTCGCGGCCACAGCGGTCGGTTTGCAGTACGGGCTGACATTTGATGAGATTCGTGCCGGTATTGAGAGTCTGCAGCCGGTCAGCGGCCGCTTCCACATGGTTCATACAGATTTGTTTACGATTATTGATGATTGTTACAACGCAAATCCGGTTTCCATGAAAGCTTCTCTCGAAGTTCTGCAGGATGGTTTGAACCGCAAGGTGGCGATTCTGGGCGATATGGGAGAGCTTGGAACGGAGGAAGAGGAGATGCATCGCGGCGTCGGCGAGTTTGCCGGGGGACTGGACATCGACCTGTGCATTTGCACGGGGCCGCTCAGTGCGCATATTGCGGAAGGGATCCATGCCGTAAATCCGGAAATGAAGACCGTGGTTTTTCCGAATCTTCAGACGTTGCTTGCGCAGCTTTCATCCCTGATATGCAGGGACGACACGATTCTTGTGAAAGCATCGCATTTTATGCATTTTGAGAAGGTTGTGGCAAAGCTGGAGGAGATGGATGTGACAGGTTGATTATGATAGGACAATGGATAAAATCAAAAATAACCGGCGGAAAACCGCCGGCTTCAATGGAAAGAGAGAAGATTATGTATATTATAGCGGGACTCGGCAATCCGGGGCGGCAGTATGTCCGCACGCGGCACAATGCCGGGTATGAGGCGATCGATCGCCTGGCGGACAAATACGGGATTCGGATTGAGACAGAAAAGTTTAAGGCATTGTGCGGCAGCGGCGTGATCGAAGGACAGAAGGTATTGCTTCTGAAGCCGCTGACCTTTATGAATCTGAGTGGTGAGAGCATCCGCGCCGCATGCGATTTTTACAAAATTGATCCAACGGAAGGATTGACCGTACTTTGCGATGACATTAACCTCGCGCCGGGGCAGCTTCGCGTCCGGGCGAAGGGCAGCGCGGGCGGACACAATGGAATCAGAAACATTATTGCGCAGCTAGGCACGCAGGAGTTTGCCCGTGTCCGGATCGGAGTCGGAGAAAAGCCGGACGGATATGATCTTGCGGATTATGTGCTGGGACACTTTTCACAGGAGGAATGGGAGACGATGGCGGATGCGTTTTCCCATGCGGCTGAAGCGGCTGCCATGCTGATGACGGAAGATGTGCAGACGGTGATGAACCGCTTTAATGCGAAGAAATGAAGTATGATAAAAATTTATAAATCTGAATAAAAACAGGAGCTCATATGAAAGCATTTTTGGCGCCCATGCAGCAGCTTGGGGAATTTGAGGAAATCAGCAGAAAGACCGCGGGAAACCGCGGTCTGCTTCAGGTGACGGGGTGTATCGATTCACAGAAGTCGCATTTTGTATATTGCACGGCGGAAGAATTTCATCGCCGTATGACGGCTGGCCGGAAACAGGCTGCGGCTTCCCTTTCCGAACGCTCATCAGCCGGTCAGGCTGTTCATGATGCTCCGGTCACACTTATCATCACCTACAATGATCTTCGCGCAAAGGAAATGTACGAGAATTACCGTTTTTTTGACCGGGATATCCTGTACTTTCCTGCCAAGGATTTGATTTTTTTTCAGGCGGATATCCACAGCAATCTGCTCGAGCAGCAGCGGGTACAGGCGCTGAAGGCTCTGGTGGAGGCGCGTTGCAGCACCTGCTGTGAGTCAGATCAGGATTTCCTTTCCCAGAACAAGAATCTGGCACAAACGTCTGAGATGGATAGCCATATTTCTTCAAAACCTCTCACAATTATCACGACGATGGCGGCCTGCATGAACCGGATGGCATCGTTTGACGAGTGGAAAGCGCACATTCTTGAGATTGGGAATGCCTCTGAACTGGATCCGGAAGTATTGAAAAAAGACCTGATCCGGCTGGGTTATGAGCGCACCGGACAGGTGGAAGGGCCGGGACAGTTCGCGATCCGCGGCGGGATTATTGACATTTTCCCGCTGACAGAGGAGAATCCGGTCCGTATTGAGCTGTGGGGAGAAGAGGTCGACTCGATC
>JAJBVF010000048.1 GCA_020859965.1 Clostridiales bacterium | reverse complement strand
TCCGGGAGCTGACGGACTACATCTCCGCCCATTACCAGGAACACATTTCTCTGGAACAGGGCGCGGATATCATGCATATGTCCCCGAAGTATTTCAGTTCCTTTTTTGCAAAAACGTTCCTCGTGAGTTTCACGCAGTATATCAACCATTACCGGATCGACCAGGCCTGCATCCTTTTAAAGACCACCGATCTGCCTGTGATGGACGTCGCGTTCGAGACAGGCTTTGAGAATTTCAGCTATTTTATCCGTAAATTCAAAGAGATCAAGGGCTGCACACCCAAAGAATACCGCAAAGAAAAAGCCCCCGTCGCCGGAGAAGACTCTCAGGCAATCGTCGGGGGTACTGGTGAAGAATTCCGTAAGATCCAGGCGGTGCTGGAGGAACTCTAGTAAAACACCAATTGAAAAATGACCTTCCCTGCGTTTTATTTTACTCTTTCATAATTTCATCAAAATCAATCTCCGCAGCCATCCTGACCCCGCCTTCATCATTCGGATGGAGTCCGTCTCCAATGTGATATTGAGGCTTCATATAATCCGGCTTTTGCTCGTCAGCCAATACCCGGTCATAGTCAAAATATCCGTCAAAATCCGGATTCTTCCGAATCCATTCGTTCAATTCATTCCGGATCTCCTCAAAAGCTTTCATCCACCATTTCGGGTACTCCGGATTGCCGCACGGAAGGACTGTTCCGCAATACACCTTTGCTCCATGCTGATGCGCACATGCTGCAATCTGTCGGTAACCATCGATCAGCGCCTGCGCGGTCACCGCCTGATCCGGATAGCTAAACTGAATCGGGTGCATGATATCATTGATTCCTTCCAGAAACAGTATGATATCCACCTGTTCCCCGCGGAAAACATCCGTTTCAAAGCGTTTCAGCCCCGCCTCACCAAAACAGTGACCACCGTCCGGCATATCCTTTATATAAGTTGCGTCACGGAGAAGCCGGTTGCCGCCGATTCCACAATTCAGCAGGGTCGCCTGTCCCGGATACTCTGAACACAGCCTCTGAGAAACAGCATTTGTCAGATAAGACATATGCGTGATCGAGTCGCCAAACGCGGCAATGGTCTTTGCCTTCTTTGAAGTCAGCACCTGGACGCCGGAAAAACCGAAATACACCATGCCCTTGTTCGGATCATTGTGAACCACCTCATAAATATCCTCCGCAGGTGTCTCCGCAAAGGCCCGGCCATCCGTATAGTCCCCATTTTCTCCCAGATACACCTTGGCACCGGTACCGGACCACAGGGCACAGACGCTTCCAATCAGCTGTTCTTCCTTCACATAAACGGAAACTGCAAGATGATCTCCCGCGAGAACCGGAAACGCGATCTCATCACTATAACACTCTTCCCCCGGATTCAGTAAGATACCCGTTTTCTGCCCCCGCGTTACTTCTACTGCTCTTTTTGTTCCGCCATCCACTTCTTCGCGGATCTTCCCGATCGTCACTCTGGAAAGCTCCAGCGGATGCTTCGAATATTTATTAGAAAACCGGATCCGGATCCGGTCTCCGGTCAGGTTGCTCACAAAAGTCACCCTCTGTGTAAAATCCGATAGCTTCGCCAGCGTAGCAGAATAATCAATCGGTAAATAGCTGATCATACTTGCCCATTTCATACTTCCTTTTCCCTTTCTTCTATTGCTCAGTAACTCAAATTATACTGTGAGCAGAAAAAACTGTAAATAGCTTTTTTGTGCATGCGAGCAGCCCACAGGTCATGGACGCCGCCAATAAAATAGATACTGCTTTTTTCCGTCCCATAGAAAGAACCTCCTAAATTTGTTAAGAAAAATATAGCAAAACCATCGCCATACTTCTTTCAAAAATAAGAGGTCTTTTAAAAAAATCATTAATTTCCGGCAGTAGTATCTGTTTCGTCCGATTCATATATAATATGGAATATATTTATAGACAATTATATGCATGCTACGCTTTGTGTGATATATTAATAATGCTGTCGACTCATTCCAGCAGGAAGGAGGTGATGTTCCATGGGTGATTTCATCATCACTTTTCTTATTGCTGTCGGAGCAAATGTAATTAGCGCCTACATATGCAAATGGCTGGACAGCAATCATTAGACAGCAACAGCCTGAACGGAACAGCTCACCGTAACGAGCGAGAACCCCTCGGAGGTACGCCCACCTCCGAGGGGTTCGCTTTTTGTGTTCCATGGAATCATCACTTTCCTTAGCTGGCATTATCATACTTTATACCAGCCGAAAAGTCAACTGTAATTTTGCAGAAATATAATATCCGCCCATTTATTTCCTGATTTTCACCGGCTCCACGGCGCCGGCACATCCGGCGAAAACAGCTCCGGCGATGCCAGATAATGATTGACCTCCGCTCCGATAAACAAAAGATACATGCAGGCGTACAGCCACAACATCACGACCACCAGCGTCGTCAGGCTGCCGTAGATGACAGACATGTTTACCGAATATTCCAGATAAATGGAAAAGCAGTAGGAAAACACGCACCAGGCGATAGACGCGAAGATTGCTCCCGGAAGCTGGCTGCCAATTTTCATCCTGCGGTTTGGCAGGTAGCTGTACATCAGCACAAAAAGAAGCGCCAGCACCACCATCGTCATAAGGATCGGAAAGATCGTATCAAACCCCGGCAGGTATCGAAAAATAATAAAAGACTTCGTGATGTAATCGCGTGCGCCATATCCGACCACCAGAATCACCAGGCTGACACCAAGCGCGATCACAAGCGCCAGAATATAAGCTGCGGCGCGCAGACGTACCACAAAATAATTTCTGGTCTCCTCAATCCGATAGATCGCATTCAGTCCATCTGCCAATCCAAGCACCGCTTTTCCCGCTGTCCAGATCGCGGCAACTGCTGTCCCGGAGACCAGTGCGATCGTCTGGCTGTAAATGGAATCCAGAATCGGTTCGATGATCTCACTCACCTCAAACGGCGTCAGATCCTCGATCGCATACACGATCTCCTCCGGTGTGATCGAGGTATATATTACCAGCGTAAGAAGCAGCATCAGAATCGGAAAAAAGCTCATCATAATAAAAAAAGCCGACTCCGCAGAATGCGCCCGCACCTGGTCTCGATTCACTTTCTTTAATACATTCCTCGCAAATCTCATGGTGTCCTGAAACTTTTCCATCTTCTCCTCCATCTGTTTCGCCGCCTCACGATAAGTATCGCAACATCCTGTCATGACACACCTGGGATTGTGATACAGACGGCTGGCCTTTGGCAAAGCATTTGTTCCATTATATACTCGAAATTCTTTGCTGTCATCCGAAAACCGTTTTTTCTTTTTCTTTTCTTTCTTTAGAGGGGTGATTCTGGCAGTGACTTCGGATTGTCCGAAAACTTCCCTGATAAACTGATATTACAGATCATTATTGTGAGTATGGCTATGAATATACATTAGATGATAGAGATGAAAAACGCAAATTGCAAGAGCAGATGAAACGCACTTACAATTTGCGCAGAAACGGGTTTCACCCTTCAGGATCAAGATCTGACAACTCCTGCCAGCCGGAAATCTGTGGTTCCGGATAGGCAACGCCGAAAGTTTCTACCGTCACCTTTTCCATATATTCCGGTTCTAAAGGAATGTAAACAATGACATCATCCCGATCCGGGATTGGCAACCGGCGCTTTGGAACCTGTTCCAGCCGTTTTACCTCGTCCCACCCTTCAATGACCTGTCCAATGACAGAAAACCGGCCCTGCAGCGATGCCCCGGCCTCGTCTGTCAGGCAGAAAAAGAATTCACTTCCGGACGCAATGGATTTCCCATCTCCTCCCATAGCGACAGAGCCTTCCCGCATAACAGCTCCGTTTTGAAATCCGTTTGCAGCAAATTCTCCGGGCAGCTCCATGGTAAGCCGCGGATCATTATAGC
Organism: Clostridiales bacterium; assembly: GCA_020859965.1. Lineage (GTDB taxonomy): Bacteria > Bacillota > Clostridia > Lachnospirales > Lachnospiraceae > Choladousia. The sequence continues at coordinate 8,085 of JAJBVF010000048.1, read as the reverse complement.
AGGTAAAAGATGGCTGAACCACAAAATCCGGCGCAATCCGGCGGATTTGTCTGTGATCCAGCAATTGCTTCTGCACGATCTGAATCATGCATGCCACTGCATTCGGTGCACTTTCCGGATAAAGCTCAATCTGAATTGTGCCATGCCCGGTTTGAATTGTAAGAATCGGATTCCTGTTCATTGTCGTTACTCTCCTTCCAATGGAAAATGACATGCGCACTGATGCTCGCCATTTCCCTGAAGCTTGGGTACCTCTGCGGCACATTTCTCCCGGGCATACGGACACCGGAGGCGGAAGCGGCAACCGGAAGGCGGATCAGCAGGACTGGGCGGATCCCCGGCCAGGATTTCATCTTCATTCTTTGCGTCCGGATCCAGTCTGGGAATTGCCCGCAAAAGAAACCTGGTATAGGGGTGCCGGGAATGGAAAAAAATCTCATCTGTAGTGCCCAATTCGCAGATCCGGCCCAAATACATCACACACACACGATCCGCCAGATTGCGGACTACAGACAGATCATGTGAGATAAACAGATAGGTCAGTCCATTCTCCTGCTGCAACTCCTTCAGGAGATTGAGGATCTGAGCCTGAACTGACACATCAAGCGCAGACACCGGCTCATCACATACCACCAGTTCCGGGCGCAATGCCACTGCACGGGCGATTCCGATCCGCTGTCGTTGTCCGCCGGAAAATTCATGCGGAAATCGCTCCATCGCATCTGGTCTTAACCCAACACGCCGCACCAGGTCTGTTACAATTGCAGTTTGTTCCTGCTCAGATATGCCATATGCCCGCAGCGGCTCCGCAATGAGATCCTTTACGCGCATACGGGGATCCAGTGAGGAATACGGATCCTGAAAAACCAGCTGCATATGCCGGCGGAATTCCCGCAGCTTGCGCCGATCCAGAGCGGTAGTCTCGGTTCCATCAAAAAATACACTTCCTGATGTGGGCTTAAGCAGACAAAGGATCAGGCGTCCCAAAGTGGACTTTCCGCAGCCGCTCTCTCCTACCAGCGCAAGAGTCTCGCCCCGGCGAATATCCAGTGTCACATCTGACACAGCATAGACTGTGCTTCCACGGGAAGAAAATTCTTTTGTCAGCCCTTGCGCGTGTACAAGAACATCTTCAGTCATAACGCATCCCCCTCCCCTGGAAAAAAGCATCGCACAGAATGTCCGGCCTCTCTCTCAAGCAATTCCGGACATTCCCTGCGGCATCGTTCCGTTGCGTAAGCGCAGCGTGTGCTGAATCTGCAGCCGGAAGGGATATCCTCAAGAGCCGGAACCGTACCCTGTATCCCTGCAACAATCTGCTTTTCTTCCCGAATCTGCGGAACAGACGCGATCAGCCCCCTGGTATAGGGATGCATGGGCTTTGCAAATAATGCACCGGTAGAACAGCTTTCGACAATCTGCCCCAGATACATCACATTCACATGATCGCAGATTTTGGCAACTACGCCCAGATTGTGCGTGATCATCAGAATAGAGGTTCCATACTCACGCTGCAAGTTTCCCATAAGTCGGAGAATCTGTGCCTCTGTTGTTACATCCAGCGCGGTCGTTGGCTCATCCGCAATTAACAATTCCGGGTTGCAAACCATCGCCATCGCAATCATCACCCTCTGTCGGAGCCCCCCTGAAAGCTGGTAAGGATACGCCGAATAGCGCTTTTCCGGCTCCGGGATCCCTACCTGCGTAAAAATATCGATCACAGCTGCCTTACATTCCTTGCGGCTCAAGCTGGTATGGAGCCGCAGAACCTCCGCCACCTGCTTGCCCACCTTGACGACGGGGTTTAAGCTGGACATTGGTTCCTGGAAAATCATCGATATGCGGTTTCCGTTTATTTGCTGCATTTGCCGCTCCGTGAAAGAGGAAATTTCTTCTCCGTCAAAAAGGATACATCCTGAAGTTATTTTCCCGCCACGGGGCAACAGCCCCATAACAGACCGGGCTGTTATACTCTTCCCGCATCCGCTCTCTCCTACCAGCCCCAGCACCTTACCATGAGGTATGTCAAATGTCACATCGCACACAGGTACAACGCTATGGTTCCCACTGGTAATTGAAACGCTCAGCCCCTTCACAGAAAGAAGTGCATTTTTTTCTTCCACAAAGCCATCCCACCTTTTCCAGCCCGTCTTATAAGGCAACTTTCAGTCTTAAAAAGGCAACCGCCTTAGAAACTATAGTTCCTAAACAGCGGTTGCCCAGTAAACCGTATCGTAAGAACCTGCGCATCATACACACGGAATTACGTTACAGGCTACCGGATACATACGGTCAGCGCTTATTCATAATAGCACTGATAAAAATAAGGTGTCATCATTGCAGCCCAGACCGGCTGCGCACCCTGCAGATTGGATGAGCAGGCGGAGTTAAAGGTCATCTCATACAGAGAAACAAAGTTGTTCAGGTCGCTCATCAGCTGAACCGCTGTGATCAGCGCTTCCTCCCGTTCATCTGCATCAGTAATCGAGTAGACAGCTTCCACCGCAGCATCACATTCTTCGGACTGTCCGAAAATTCCCATCTGGCCGTAATAACCAGTAGAGACGAAGTAGCTCATCATCTCAATGGGGCCATTGTACACGCCGCCAAAATCGATGGTGCTGATCTGCAGCGTTCCATTCGCCATCATTTCACTCCACGTAGCGCGGTCAATAGTACTGATCTGCGTATTGATTCCGATGGCGTTCAGATCATTTTGAATGGAGGTAGCCACATTCTCGTAGGTGCTCAAAGTATTGATGGTAATTGTGCTGCCATCATAATCCGACTGTTCCAGGTATTCCATGGCCAGTTCCGGATCATAGTAGGAAGTGGTCGTTTTCCCGGACAGATCACCCATAATATTAGCCGAGAACAGATCGTTGCACGCGATATACTCCGACTCATTGTTGTAAATTGCCGCGTTTTCACGATTGATCGCATAGGCAATCGCGTTCCGCAGATTCTGATCAGAGGTCATAGGCTCTCCCGCCAGCATCATTGTCAAAGTGCTCCATCCGGCACTGGTCATGCCCGTAACAGAATCACTTGATTCCGCCAGAGTAATATCGCTGTTCGTCAACGCCAAAGCCCAGTTCAGTTCTCCGGTCTCCAGAGCAACCATTGCTGTGGAGCTGTCCATGGGGGCTACCAGCTCCAGAGTTTTAATTGCCGGAGCTCCGAGGAAATAATCCTCATTGGCTGTCATGGTAATCGTACCCGATGCGGCGTCCTTGGACTCCCAGATGTAAGCGCCTGTTCCCACCGGATGGGTAGCAAATCCTTCCGGATCCGCCTCATACGCAGTAGGCGAAGCGATCAGCATGAAATAGCACAAAATGTCCAATGCGGTGGAAGCCGGGGTCAGCTTAGTAACAGCGATCGTGTAATCGTCCACCTTGGAAATGTCAGAGATATATGCAGAGAATGCACTGCCCCAGGTTCCTGCCATCAACTGTTCGTAGTTCCAGACCACTGCATCAGCATTAAAGTCCGTCCCGTCGTGGAATGTTACGCCTTCATGAAGCTTGACGGTAATCGTTACACCATCGTCCTCCTCAACCCAGCTCTCAGCCAGACGGCCAACAACCTCCCCATCAGCATCCCACATAAACAGGGTATCAAACACCTGGTTCAATGTCACCGTATCGTATTGGGATACAGTAAACGGGTCGTAGGAATCAACAGTCCGTTCTGTCATAGCGACCAATGTGTCCCCGGAAGCGGACGATTCTGCTTCACTGGCTTCGGAAGCGAATGTACCGCAGGAAGCGGACGCAAATACCAGTGAAAGCGTCAGCAGGAATGAAATTGCTTTTTTCATCTTTCTTAATCCTTTCTTTTATTATTTCTAACAGTTACATTACTCACAGAAAAACCAGCTGCAAGTAATCTCCAGAATCTGGCGATTCTGTCGTTAACTTGCGAAGTTCACTGCCGCAAGCGCCGTGAACTTTTTGCAAGTTACACTATCTTTATCAGCGCATGCTGACAAATTCAAAAGTTGCCTATCACTGCGTCCGGCGGTGAGGATCCAGAGCATCGGTTAAGCCATCGCCGATCAGATTAAAGCTGAGCGCGGTAACCAGAATCGCCATGCCCGGGAAGATGACCAGGTGCGGATACAGCCGCATCATCTCGACGCCTTCTGAGAGCATACTCCCCCATTCCGGTGTCGGGCTGCTCACACCCATGCCAATATAGCTTAAACCAGCGGCCGTCATGATCATGCCGGCAATCTGCATCATACTGTTCACCAGGATGGGTCCCAGCGCGTTGGGCAGCAAATGACGCAGAATGATCGTTCGGTCTCTGGTCCCACATGAGCGGGCTGCCTCAATATAATCCTGCGAAACCACTGACAGGATCACGGATCGCACCATACGGGTAAACCCCGGAATGTTAGAGATCGTGATCGCAATGATCAGACTTCTGATACCTGCTCCCGCCACAGCCACTATGGTGAGTGCAAGAAGAATACTTGGGATGCACATAACAGCATCCACGATCCGCATGATAACCGAATCCATAATTCCGCCGTAGTAGGCGGCAACCGCCCCAAACAGACAGCCGATCAGCAAAGACAACGCTGTGCAGCCAATTCCGAAAAGCAGGGAATACCGGGTACCAAACAGCACCCGCACAAACAGATCGCGGCCAAAATTGTCCGTTCCAAACCAATGCGACAGGCTTGGTCCGCTCAGACGATTGGATGCGTCCATCTGGAGGGCATCTATCTCATAATCAAAAACAAAGCCGCAGCAGATGGCGGAAGCGACGATGATTACCAGTACGATAAGAGCTGCCATCGCCAGTTTATTTTTTCGAAAGCTGTCCCAGATCTGACGTGCCTGTCCCTGGGGAATATCCGTTATTGGCGCCTTTTTTTTCTTTTGAAAAAATCTCATAATATTCCCCTTTCACCCCTTCGTGTCATAGCTCTTCGCAGCGACACGCGGATCCAGGAATGCATAGAGGATGTCAATTATCAACATGATAAGTACAAACAGCACTGCCAGGAAAACGACAGCACCAATAATCAGTGGACTGTCCTTATATTGAATCGCTGTCAGAAGTGTGGAGCCAAACCCTGCCATGCCGAATACCTGCTCCACAATGATGGAACCTCCCAGAAGCGTCGCAAAGCTCATGCCAATCTGTGTCACGACCGGCATCATGGCATTGCGCAGCGCGTGCATCATTGTCGTTCTCATTCTGGAACATCCTTTGGCACGGGCGGTCAAAATATAATCCTGATTCAGGGTATCAAGCATTGTCGTGCGGGTGAGTCGTGAGAGATAGGCTGCCATAGGCAGGCCCAAAGTGAGGACCGGCAGCACATAGTGAGCCGGTGTCCCTATTCCACTGGACGGAAGCAGCTGCAGTTTCAATGCAAACAACAGCATCAGCAGGATGCCCAGGAAGAAGGAAGGAATCGATGCAAGAATCAAAGAGGACACTGTAGCAACCATATCCACCACTGAATACTGTTTAACTGCGGAAAGAATCCCCAATGGAATCCCGATCAGGCACGCTACCAGCATAGACAGAACCGCCAGCCGAAAGGTAACGGGGAACTTAGGCAGCAGCACATCAAACACAGGGAGACCGGACTGATAGGATGTTCCAAAATCTCCCCGGACAGCGTCCGCTACATAGTGAACAAACTGCACCAGCAACGGGTCATTATAACCCATTTCCTCATTTAGCAGTTCTACTTCCTCATCTGCAGCGTAAAGTCCAAGAATGATACGTCCCGGAGAGCTGGGCATCAAATGAATAATAAAGAAAATAAGAAATACAACGAATAAAACCGTGGGCAGTAAGATTAACAGCCTTTTCACTATATAGCGCACCATTTCTGGCATCCCTCCCCCTTCCGCTACAGAAATCAAGTAAAGGTACAGGCAAATCTTTGAATCCTGTCGTTTTCAAATATTGCAAAAATCTTTTAACACGCATCTTTATGCCAAATGCTTAAGCATCAGACATTTTTTAATTTTATCATAAAACTATTTTATCAGCAACCCTTCCGGATAAAAAACATATTAACCCTGCATAGCTTTTACTGCGATTCTGTATAGTAATATTCCAGAATCTCCAGATAAGAAGCTCCCTCAGAAGCCATCTGTGCTGCTCCGTACTGGCTCATTCCATTCCCATGACCATAACCGCCGCCGCAGATGCGCAATGCATAAATGAATTCCGAATTCTCCTGCATTCCGTCGTCTGTCTCCGCTCCAACCGGAATCGTTTCTGTATCATCACTGGCGCTGTGCTCAATATCAATGTAGAAAAACGCGCTCGGAAGCAGCTGCATGCCAACAACCGTCGTTCCATCCATCAATTCTACTTCTGTCTCTTCCGGAGCAAGGAAACGCCGAATCTCATACTCGCCTTCCAGCTCCAGCGTTTCATCATCCGCCGCAATCCGCAGAATCTGAGCCTGACCGTTCCCATTTCGAGCCTCCACAGATATCCCGGTCAGCACTTTAGCATCCATTCCAACCACTTCCCTCAGTTTTTCCAGAATCACGTCAGAAGAAAGCTCTGTCTGCCAGCGCAGCCACGGCGATCCATATTCTGCCTCTTCCTTTGGCATTTCCGAAAGAAAATCCCGAAATGCATCTTCCGTGTCCAGATCATCTCTGTGTTCAGAAAGACAGGAGGTCGAATAGTACTGGATCTCCTCAATTGCAAGAATCTCTCCGCAAGTCGCGTCTACCGCCTCACGGGAATTCTCCGTACTCTGCTGATTGTTATAAACCTGAAAACTCACACTGTCATCCAGATCCGCAAGCAACTGTCCTGTTTCATTTTTTCCCATGCAGTTCACCACATAAGTCCGCGCACACACTGCCTGTGCTTTTTGCGCTTCCAAAGGGTAGTAAGAAGGCATCTCACTGGAAACAACCGCATACAGATATTCCTCAAGATTCAGCTCGTTTACCAGGGCAAGTCCACCCTCCAGCCGGTAAATATACAGGCTTCCGGAATACTCCGGTGAGCCGTAAGAGCGCGAAATGTTCGTCACGCAGAGAGTTCCTCCCTCTCCGGGAAGGAGGTGAAGTGCTTCTCCTGCCTGCAGTTCTGAAGCAGTAACCGTATATATTCCTGTATAATAATCGCCGGTTTTCTCTTCACGTTCCGTCTCATTTTTGTTTCCGTCTGCTATTTCATTTTCAGCTGTTATTCCGTTTTCGGCTGTCATTTCGCTTTCAGCGTCTGCTGTATCATCTTTTCCCCTGCTTTCTGCGTTCTCATCCACAATATTGGTAAATGCTATATTTTCTTCTGTCAGGCCCACGAAAGTATAATCCTCAGAATAGGTTCCCTTTTCTACCGTAACCCCTTCCGTCCCGGAAATCGTGATCGCATCAAACAATTCTTCCAAGTATTCACTGTCCAGTATACGCACCCGAATCATAGCCGCCTCATCTACAGATGCCTGTACCAGCCCCGTCGCCGCTGCATCCTTATCTGTGTTCGGGAGTGCAGCTGAGTCTTCATCTGTTTCTATGCTCATACCTGAATCTTCATTCGTCTCACTGTCTACAGAGCCTTCCAGATTCGCCGTCCCGTTTACTTCCTGCTCTCCCTGCTTCAGATATCCATAGAACAGATAAAAAGACAGCAGCACCATGCCCGTCAAAAGTGCCAGCTCCAGTCCCATCAAAAGCTTTCCGATAATTGTTCCCCGCTTCATCCCGCCTGTCCCCCGTCCATCACAGATATTCCCTTTTATCCTATGACGACAGGATTGGAAATCATGTAACTTTTAAAGCTCCTCTTGTACTTTTTGCGGAATCTCGTTATAATAAAAAACTGTTCTGAAGGAATGAAGCAATCAGCTTTTTACATTGTAGTAGTAACATACTCTTATGTCACTTGAATCATTTAATAATTTCATACATAGAGATTTCGCAGCAGTTCCTTATCGCAGGGGAGGCATTTTTTAATGAAAAGGAAAGAGAAAGATACGCGTTCACGCAATGAACAGATGCTAAACGATCCGGTGGAAAAGGTGATTCCGCGGCTTGCCGGGCCGACGATCCTGTCTATGCTGATCACCTCCATATACAATAT
>JAJBVF010000079.1 GCA_020859965.1 Clostridiales bacterium | reverse complement strand
GTATGATGCTCAGTGGGACAGCCTTGCATCAGGGGCGCGGGATGCTTGAGGATATCGCGCTGAACGATATCGTCATTACCAGAAACGGAAGAATGCGCGTTGTTGATTTCAATATCTATGTAGATGGTGTTTTTTTGTATTCTTATGCGGCGGATGGCATTATCCTGTCGACACCGACTGGCTCTACCGGATACAATCTGTCCGCAGGGGGACCGATCATCGCTCCGGAGGCATCTATGCTGCTTTTGACTCCGATTGCACCGCACACACTGAATTCCAGACCGATCGTTCTCCCGGAAGATGTAGAAGTAGCGGTTGAAATCGGATACGGGCACGGCACAGAAGCGGACGGCGCAGAGGCAACCTTTGACGGAGATACATCAGTAAAGCTCAACTGCGGCGACCGGATTGTGATTTCAAAGGCGGAACAGAAGACGAGGCTGATCAAGACGAACAATACAAGCTTTCTGGAAATCCTGCGGGATAAAATGAATCAGTAAGGGGAACGGTGAAATGAAAATCAGACGGCATGCAAAAATCATAGACCTGATCGGTAAATACGATATCGAGACGCAGGAGGAATTGGCGGAGTATCTGAAAAAAGAAGGATTCCAGGTCACGCAGGCCACAGTTTCCAGAGATATCCGTGAGCTGAAGCTGATGAAAATCTCTTCCGCGGATGGAAAACAGAAATATGCACTGATGCAGCCGCAGAATACAGAAGCAGGCGAGCGCTATCTTCGCGTGCTGAAGGATGGATTTGTGTCGATGGAGATGGCTCAGAATATCCTGGTGGTAAAGACTGTTTCCGGCATGGCGATGGCTGTCGCGGCGGCAATTGATGCTATGCACTGGTCTGAAGTAGCCGGATGCATCGCCGGGGACGATACGATCATGTGCGCGAACCGCAGTTCGGACGATACACTGATTGTTATGGAAAAAATCCATCGGATTGTGGATATGTGAGCTGGAATGATGCAGATGACAGAATTATGAATCATGGAAAAATGTGTCAGAAATTAGAATAGTATTGGGGGAATACTATGCTGGTAAGTTTACATGTAAAAAATATGGCTCTGATTCGGGAGGCGGAAGTGGAATTCGGACCGGGGCTGAACAGTATGACCGGTGAGACCGGAGCAGGTAAGTCGATTGTCATAGGGGCAGTCAATATCGCGCTTGGAACCGGAAATTTTAAGGATTATGTACCGGAAGATGCAGATTATGCGCTTGTAGAGCTGGTTTTTTCTACAAAAAATCGGCATGTTCTTGCTATGCTGGAACGACAGGATCTGCCATGTGAGGACGGAGAGATCCTGATCACACGCAAGTACAAAGGCGGGAGAAGCACCAGCAAAATCAATGGAGAAACTGTCCCGGTATCCTTTGTACGTGAACTGGCGTCCGGTCTGATCGATATACATGGACAGCATGAGCATCAGTCTTTGCTGTACGCGAAAAATCATCTGTCTATTCTGGATTCGTTCGCAAAAACCGAAACTGAACCGCTTCTGAAAGCCTGTCGTGAGCAGTATCGCCGTTATCAGAAGGCGAAGCGGGAATGGGAGCAGGCGTCTTCTTCCAATCAGGAACGCGCAAAAGAACTTGATTTTCTACAGTTTGAAATTCAGGAAATCCGTTCTGCTGCTCTTTTGCCGGGCGAGGATGAAGAGCTGGAGAACAGCTACCGTGTGATGGTTCATGGACAGAAAATCATGGAAGCACTGGCTGAGGCCGGCGGTCTGACCGGAGCGGGTGATTGTGAAGGTATCGAGGCTGAGATTGGGAGAGCCGCCCGAGCACTGTCTGCGGTTCGCGGTTATGATGAAGCACTGGAAGATCTGGGCAGCACACTCGAGGATATTGAATCTCTTGTAGGAGAGTTTAACCGCAGCTTATCGGAATACATGGACAATCTGGTTTTTGACGCTCAGGCTTTGCGGGAAATGGAGGAGCGCCTCGACCTGATCAACCGCCTGAAAGTGAAATATGGCAATTCCATTGAAGAGATTGAAAATGCCTGCCGTGAAAAGGAAAAACGGGTAGAAATTCTGATGAATTATGAGAGCTATCTGGAAGGACTGCGCCGTACCCTTGAACAGAGCCGGAAAGCTTTGTTTGCCACTGCGTCGGAATTATCAAAAGTCCGGAAAATTTATGCGAAGGATCTTTCAAAACAGATACAGAGCGCACTTATTGATCTGAATTTTCTGGAAGTGCGGTTTGAGATCGCATTTGAAAAGCTGCCGGAACCGGGAGAAGATGGCATGGATGCAATTTGCTTTCAGATCTCCATGAATCCTGGCCTTCCGCTGAAACCTCTGGGAAGCGTTGCCTCCGGTGGTGAACTGTCGCGGATCATGCTGGCAATCAAGGCAGTTATGGCAGACCGGGATCAGATCGAAACGCTTATTTTCGATGAGATTGACACCGGAATCAGCGGCAGAACGGCTCAGAAGGTATCAGAAAAAATGGCTTTGATCGCCGGCAGCCATCAGATTTTGTGCATCACACATCTTGCTCAGATCGCAGCGATGGCCGATCAGCATTACATCATCGAAAAGAAACCGGCTGACAGCAAAACCGTGACAAATATTGGTTTGCTCACGGAGAAAGAGAGTATTGAAGAACTGGCCAGAATCCTTGGCGGTGCAAAAATTACGGATGCGGTGCTGGAAAATGCGCGGGAAATGAAAGAGCTGGCATCACGGATGAAACGTAATTTTTCCACAATCCGGAAAAACACACAACAAAATACCAGAGTGGAATGACTGAGATTTTGCCATACTGAATGCAGAGACCAGAGAATTGATGAACAATCCTGAAAATTATGGATCGTTTACCTGACAGGTTGGTCTCTGCATTCTTTTATGTGAGGTGCGAAAGATGAATGTCAGAAAAAGGTACAGAAGGTTTGTCTGTGTGCTTCTGCTTTTTAGCGTACTCTTGCTGGCACTGTGCGGACTGACGCTGCTTCGGAACAGAATACCGGATCAGATATTCGTGGAAAAAAGTGGGGAAATACCGGATCTTTTTTCGGGGCTTCCGGATGGATGGATCGTACGTGAGGTTAAAAGTAATCTATCCGAAGGTATAGATTCTGCCTGTGCATTGTCCATGGAAAAAATCGAGGCAACAGTGTCTGAGACGGATTCTGAGACGGTTGCTTCTGCAGATAATCCGGACGGCACAGCAGCTTTGACAGATTCCGCACAGATATCAACGGATCATTATGAAATATCCTACAGCCTGTTTGGGAAGATTCCTTTAAAAACAGTAAGCGCTGCGGTCATTGAGCGCAGGAAGGTATATGCGGGCGGTACACCGGTTGGGATTTATCTGGAGACGGCTGGGGTCTTTGTAGTGGATACGGGAGAGATTACGACAAAGGATGGAGAAAGCTGCTGCCCGGCAAAAAATATCGTGCAGACGGGCGATTACATTCAGATGGTAAATGGAGAAACAGTTAATACCAAAGAGCAGCTGATCGCATGCATCCAGGATTGCGGCGGAGAAGCACTGGTTATGAAAGTAAATCGCCAGGGAGAACAGATCAGTCTGCGTGTTGTTCCGATTAAGGATGCGGATGGCGAATATCGGGCCGGAATCTGGGTGCGCAATGATACGCAGGGCATCGGAACACTCACCTGGGTAGATGAGGATGGAAACTTCGGAGCGCTCGGGCATGGCATCAGTGATGTAGATACCGCGGAACTTTTAAGTATACAAAGCGGTACTTTGTATAGCGCAGAGGTGATCTCTGTTCAGAAGGGGACGAAAGGATCACCAGGGGAACTGTCCGGAATTATCCATTATAGTGATGGATATCGGATCGGGACAATAGAAGAAAACAGCGCGAATGGGATTTATGGCAGGATAACGGGGTTTTCTCTGGCTGTTCAGGATCAGGCCCTATATGAGACAGCATTGAAGCAGGAAGTGGAAGAAGGAGCTGCCACGATCCGATGTACGGTAGACGGCACTTGCCGGGAGTACGAAGCGGAGATCAGAGAAATCCGATTAAATGGTGATGATGTCAATAAGGGCATGGTGATTGAAGTGACGGACCCGGAGCTATTGAAACTTACCGGCGGTATCGTTCAGGGAATGTCAGGCTCTCCCATCTTTCAGAATGGAAGGATAGTCGGAGCGGTGACGCATGTATTTGTCAATGATCCGACGAGAGGATATGGGATATTTATCGAAGATATGATATAATTTACAAGAAGTTCACCGCGCTTGCGGGGCGCTGGACATCCAGTGGATGTCCGTTTAGCCCTCGCCGGGGGGCATCCCGTCTTTCGGACGGGATATTCGCCGACCGAAGCGGAGCGTAGACGAACTTCGTAAGTTAACGAGCAGCTGCTTTTGCTGCGAGTATAATGATACAAAAGCGCTGGCGCCTGCACCTGCACCTGGATTCATGACTTTGAAACACCGACATCTGTATGATATGAAAACAGATGGTTTGGAAATGTATAATTGACAGTTGCAAACTCAGACGGGAGTGTTATAATAAGATATAAGGTGCATCTGCTATAGTGAACGACAAAAGCATTTTGCCGTTTGCTATAGCACCGATCGGGGAGATATAAGATGCGGGAGCAAGAATCACATAATTATCCGTAACTCAAGGAGTAGAATCGCAGAACTATGCAGACAGTGAAAACGGAAGGGAGAAACTGTAGCTATGGATGATGAATTGAGTTTGTTTTGCCCACCAGGAAAAAAAGCATACGAGAAGGAATTGCCGGAGTTAACCTGCCATGATCTGTCTGTAGAGACTATCTGTGAATCTCTTACGAAGCTGGAACCAGAACGGAATCTGCTTCGGCGCACTTTTCAACATATTACCGGAGACCCGGAAGTGATTCGTTATCGCTGCGATGTATTTGAGGATATTCTTCGCTTTCCGGCTTTGCGCGAACAGATGCAGAAGCTGTTGGACCGTATTGATTTTCTGAGAACGTATGGAAGCTTTGGCAAAGATTCGGATGCGGCAGGTGTATGGGAACTGGTACACCGACTGGATGAGATGGATGAGTATATTCAGTGTGTAGAAGCGATTTATAACTGTCTGGATGAAAAGGAGATCCATTCGGAAGGCCTTCTGAATCTGAAAGCCTATGTGCGCGGTCTTTACGAGGATCAGGGATTTGCAGAACTGAAAAAAGATATTGATAATCTTAAGGTAGATGCTTCAAAGGTGAAAAGCGTGACACTTGGAGTGAATTTAAACGACCGATACGAGCCTGTTGAGACAGGAATCGTTTCCATAAACGAAAAATCGTTTACAAAATCCGGCGTGATCTCGAATTTCTGTGATTTTCTGAACCGACAGACAGGTTCTTCCATTCAGCCGGATGCGGAATGGAACGGAAGCATGACCTTTCGCACAACAGGGACGGATCTGTCTGAGACGACAGCTTCCATGGAACGGATGGGAAGAATGAAGATGGGTGTTCCGCCGGGACTGGCTTCCGTAGCGGATGACAGCCGCGGCGGTGATGTGATTCGTACACTGGATCGGGCAATCAGTTCACTGCTTACCCGGACAGTGAAAAAGCTGAAATCGGTTTTATCAAAACATGTGTCCGTAAGTACCCATGCGATTTCCGCCCTGATTCCGGAATTCCTGTTTTATATTCGCTGGGCGGAGTACATAGAGAGGATGCAAAAGGCAGGCTTCACATTTTGCAAGCCCCAGCTGCTGGAACCTGACTCACGGGAAATGTATGCAAAAAATCTGTACAATTTTAAGCTTGCACAGGCGGTTTTCGAAAAAGATGAAAAAGCGGATACGATCGTACCGAACGATCTGAATTTTGATGCGGATCATCGGATCTATCTTCTGACAGGCGCAAATCGGGGCGGAAAGACAACAATCACACAGGCTGTAGGACTTGCATTTCTGCTGGCTCAAAATGGTTTGTACGTTCCGGCAGAATCTTTTGCGTTCAGCCCGGCGGACAATATTTTCACACATTATCCTGCGGATGAAAATCAGACGATAAATCTGGGACGACTTGGCGAGGAATCCAGTCGTTTCCGGGATCTCTTCCGTGAAGCCAGTCCGTCCAGCCTGCTGCTGCTCAACGAATCGTTTTCAACGACTTCTTTTGAAGAAGGTTATTACATTGCCCGCGATGTCACACGTATCCTGCGGCGCCTGGGTGTGCGGACTATCTATAATACGCATATGCATAAGCTTGCGATGGAAATAGAAGAACTGAATCAGGAAGAGGATGGTGACAGCCGAATCGCAAGTCTGGTAGTTGAGGCCGAGGAAGGCAAACGATCTTATCGCGTGAAGGTGGCTCCGCCGGGAGGTAAATCTTATGCACAGGATATAGCTGAAAAGTACGGTGTTACGTATGAACTTTTGGCAGAAGAGAAAAAAGAGATGCTTTCGTAAAAAAACAGAGATGCCATTAATGAAAAACAGTTGGTAATTGCAATAACAATATGTTGACAAAATTAATAATATGTTGTATAGTAACACCAAAAGAACGAGGAGGAGCAGTGGATGTCCCTGACAAAACAGGATTTATCAATGATAGCTCAAGTACTGGACGATAAATTAGAAGAAAAACTGGATAAGAAATTAGATGAAAAGCTGGACGAAAAGCTGAAGCCAATCGAGATCCATCTTGAAAGGATTGATGAGCATTTAGAGCGAGTTGATGAGCATTTAGAGAAGCTTGACGAGCGTGTGGAGAAACTTGATGAGCGCGTAGGGAAGCTTGAGGAGCGTGTGGGAAAAATTGAAGAGCATGTAGGGAAGCTGGAGGAAGGCAGCAAAGGAATGCGGAACGATATTAATAATCTCAACCATCGTATGCAGAAAATTGAACTGGAGATTGAAAATGGAATTAAAACGGCTATCAGTATACTCGCTGAGAACTATGTTCCGGCTGCCACACATTACAAAAAGTCGGATGAAAAGGTGGAAAAACTGGAAGAGAATGTTCGGCTATTAAATATAGCTGTCGAACATCACAGTGCTATGCTTTCTGAGATTACAAAGCATGCAGTACCTGAAGTGGTATAAGGAAAGGCATCCTTCATGTTAGAGCGAATAAAGATTTACACGATGCAGACAAGTGATCTGGAAGATCCGACTGCTTTTGAAATGCTTTGCCATGAATTGTCGGCGGAGCGGCAAGCAAAAATTGAGCGTGCAAAGCTGTGGAAAGATCAGAAACTTTCACTGGCAGCCGGAATACTGCTCGACCAGGGACTGCGTGCTTATGGCCTGAAGGAAGCTGAAGTGCGAACTGGTACAGGAGTACATGGCAAGCCATATTTACCAGATTATCCCGGAATTCATTTCAGTCTTTCCCATTCAGAAGATATGGCGATGGCAGTGTTTGCGGAGACGGAAATTGGATGCGACATCGAATACAAAAAACGTCCGAATGACAAGCTGGCCAGACGTTTCTTTTGCCCGGAAGAGTATGAGTGGCTGACCAGGCCGCAGAGCCAGGCAGAGAAAAAGGACAGATTTTATCGACTATGGACATTGAAAGAAAGCTTTTTGAAGGCGACCGGTTTGGGCCTGTATTTGCCACTGGATTCTTTTTGCTTTCATATTGAAGAAGACCAAGCCGGACGAACCCAAATACCTTTTGAAAAAGGACATGGCGGACGAACTCAAATATCTTTTGAAGAAGGTGAGGAAACAGAAGATCAGAATCAGTTTCTTATAAGAAGAGCTGGAACGACAGCGAATGTGAGACAACAGGTAAATTCGTTCCAATATGAATTTGCAGAATATCAGTTTGGAGAATACTGCGCGGCCATCTGTTTGTGTGACAGCTATGGCGAATGACAGAATAATTTGCCGTTTATTGTAACGATGATGTACACGATGATAAATGACATGAAGCTGTTTACGATAATTTGATGATGATTGAGAACAAATAATCAAATCTGGTACAGATAATTGAGAACAGAAAATTAAAAACTTACGGGAACTGTGAATTTACATGAAATTTACAAAGAGTTTACATCGGACAGATTGCATGGTTTACAGAGGTTTCATAAAATATCATTTACGGCTGAATCAGCTGTTCGATGACTTGCGAAGTATATTATGAGAAGAAAAACGCTCTTCGTTCCACTTCGGTCGGCGCTAAACGGACATCCACTGGATGTCCAGCGCCTCATAATCTCCAGAATCTGGCGATTCTGTCGCTAACTTATCGCAAGCGGCAAGAATTTTTTGTAAGTTATAGCACTCATAGCGGATTATACGAAAGCGGGGAAAGGCTGTGGCATTGATTTATATTGTGGAAGACGATGAAAACATAAGAGAGATTGAAATGTTTGCGCTCAAAAATGCGGGATATGAGGTACAGGGCTTTGATCGCGCCTCAGCTTTTTATGCAAGGATGCGGGAACATTTGCCGTCACTGGTACTTCTGGATATCATGCTTCCGGATGAAGGCGGACTGGAAATTGTCAAAAAGCTGCGCTCTTCCGCGCAGACACGCAGAGTGCCAATCATTCTTGTGACTGCGAAAACTACAGAACTGGATAAGGTTAAGGGACTTGATATCGGTGCGGATGATTATATCACGAAACCATTTGGGGTTATGGAACTGATTTCGCGTGTGAAAGCATTGATGAGACGCAGCCAGGGGATGGATGAAGAACGAATGATCCGTCTGGATCCTATTCTCATGGATGATGAGAAGCGGGCGGTATTTGTGGATGACAAGCAGGTAGACCTGACCTACAAGGAGTATGAGCTGTTGAAATTGCTGCTTTTAAATGCTGGTATCGTGTCACCACGGGATATGATTCTGGATCGAGTCTGGGGAACCGATTTTGAAGGAGAATCCAGAACACTTGACATGCATATCAAAACATTGCGCCAGAAGCTTGGTCCGGCAGGAGGGATGATACGCACGGTACGTAATGTCGGCTATATGTTGAATGGAGAAGAATAACCATGAAGAAAAAGATCAACCGATGTCTGATTCTTATTGTATTTGCAACATTAGTGGCAACGCTTATCATAGCTGTTGCCATTTTTCGCAATATGTACAAGGATCAGGTACTTTCAGAAATGAGAACCTATGCTGCTTTGATCAGCAGTCTTTCACCGGAAGTGGAAGAACTGGAAGAAAAGTACACGGAAGATGTGGCTGGCCTTCGGGTGACATGGATTGATGTGGATGGCACTGTTTCTTATGACAGTGATTTGGATGGAAAGCTGGAAAATCATGCAGATCGGGAAGAAGTACAGGAAGCGATGAAAACCGGTGAGGGCTGGTCCAGCCGCTATTCGGATTCACTGGGCAGTGAAATGTATTATTATGCGGTAGAGGTGGATGACGGATCCATTTTGCGCATCAGCAAAGAGGAGGATAGTATCTGGAGTATATTTACAGGTACTCTGCCTGGGATAGTCGGCGTCGGAGTGATCATGTTTCTGATCTGCATGCTTCTATCCCGTTCTATCACAAGGGGCATTGTAAATCCTATCGAACGAATGGCTTCTAATATAGACAGTGCCAGTGCGGATGGCATTTACGAAGAACTGGTACCTTTTGTTATGACAATTCGCAAACAGCACGAAGATATACTTCAAAGTGCAAAACTCCGACAGGAATTTACGGCAAATGTATCACATGAATTGAAGACTCCGCTGACCGCGATATCCGGATACGCGGAACTGATCGAGGCAGGGATTGCCGGTGGGAAAGAAGCACAGCGCTTTGCCCATGAGATTCATCGCAACGCGAAGAGGCTTCTGACCCTGATCAATGATATTATCCGGCTTTCCCAGCTTGATTCAGATAAACTGGAACTTGATACGGCAGATGTGGATCTGCAAACGATCGCAACTTCCTGCGTGGAAAGTCTGCGCATGAATGCACAGAAGAATAATATCACAATGGAATGCGTTGGCTGCCCGTGCGTGATCCGTGGTGATAAGGGGATGCTGGAGGAACTGATTTACAATCTCTGTGATAATGCGATCCGCTATAACAAACCGGGCGGAAGTGTGACTATTGAAACGAAAATGACTGGAGAGCAGATCCTGCTTTGTGTGAAAGACACCGGAATTGGCATACCGGAGGACAGCCGTGAGCGTGTATTTGAACGCTTCTACTGTGTGGATAAGAGCCGTTCTAAAAATACAGGGGGAACCGGCCTTGGCCTGGCAATCGTGAAGCATATTGTAGCGCAGCATCATGCACGGATTGAACTGGAAAGCGAGGTTGGCGTCGGAACGCAGATTACGGTATTTTTTGAAAGGCCTGGTGTCAGGTAAATATTTAATGCGGCTGATTTTTCTGCTCTGTAAACTGACATTTGGCACTTGAAATCAGATGATCAGATTTTTTACGTTTTTTTTAAGAATCCCCTACTTGACTAAACTCCGGGAATGGTGCAATATATGGAAAGAATTTCCGTGAAACGGTTTTGTGAAAAGAATAGAGGGGTAATGGACGGAATGAAGAAAAAACATAAAGGATTACAGATTGCGATTCTGGTTGTCGTATGTGTGATACTGGCGGGGCTTTGCCTGGTCGGATATTATCTCTACAGACAGGTGAATAGCGGGCTGTTTTTTGAAGAAACCACACTGAATGGTTATGACGTATCGGGGATGAGTTGTCGGGAAGTATTTCAAATGCTGAAGGAAGATTACAGTGCACCGACCCTGACGATTACCGAAGGAGATGAGACGGCGCTCACATTGACTCTGGAAGAGATGGGCTATACCATAGATGAGGCAAACCTGCTTGCAGATATTCAGGATTGCATGCGCGAGCAGAATCTCAGCCTGATTTTCAGCCTGACAGAGGGCAATACCTTTGAAGTACAAGTGTCCTTTGATTATGATGAGAATGTGTTTACAGAGGCAGTTACTTCTGCTAATTTTGCCCAGGCGCGTGTTGCCAGCGCCGATGCTTCTCTGGAATATGACGGGACCGAATATTATATTGAACCGGAAAGCTATGGTACTGAATTTGACGATGCAGATCTTCAGGTTATGGTAAAGGATCTGGTGGATAATCTGGTAGCAGAGGATCGGCCACAGGAGGATCAGGTACTTGCACTTCCGGATTCTTTCTATTATATACCTGCCGTCACACAGGAAGATACAGAACTGACTTCATTGATGAATATTTATAACTCCTACTGCAAAGCAGTGATCACCCTTACGTTCGGAGATGATGAAGAGGACGCGATTGTTCTGGACTGGTCGACGATTCAGAATTGGCTTGTGATAGACGGAGATACCGCCACGATCGACGAACAGCAGGTAGAAGATATCGTCTACAATCTGGCTGCGACTTATAATACTCTGTATCTGCCACGTACGTTTACGACAAGCAATGGAGACACGATCGAGTATGAGAGCAGCGATTACGGTTATCAGATCGATCAGAGCGGTGAGGTGGAGCAGCTTCTTGCTGACATAGCAGCGAATACGGAGACTTCCCGTGAGCCTGTTTATTCGACCAAGGGGAGAGAACGGGACGGTGCTGACGATATCTGCGGCACTTATGTGGAAGTGGATCTCACCGGACAGCATCTCTGGTATTACAAAGATGGAGAACTGATCATTGAAAGTGATATTGTCAGCGGAAAGCCTACGGATGACAGAGAAACAGCCACAGGAGTATTTATGATTCCCTACAAGCAGACGAATGTTACCTTAAGCGGCGGCAGCGGTTCCAGCGCATGGAGTACACCGGTTACTTACTGGATGCCGTTTCATGACGGGCAGGGATTGCATGATGCGACCTGGCGCTCCTCTTTTGGCGGTTCGATATATAAGACAAATGGCTCCCATGGCTGTGTGAATCTGCCCTATAGTGTTGCGGAGACCATTTACAATGAGATGGAAGAGCGTACTCCGATTTTTCTGTATAAGACGGAATGACGAAAAAACGGAGATCTTCCGCAGAAAAAATGGAATGGATTCAATATGTTTACCGGCAAAAAGTCGGCAAAGACCGGCAAAATGGAAACAAACTCTTGACACATTTGTGAAAACAGTATAGAAT
>JAJBVF010000405.1 GCA_020859965.1 Clostridiales bacterium | reverse complement strand
GTGAAAGGCTGTATGGTGATCAAGCCTGCGGGATATGCCATCTGGGAAAACATCCAGAAAGAGCTGGATCGCCGCTTTAAGGAAGTTGGAGTAGAGAATGTCTACCTGCCCATTTTTATTCCGGAAAGTCTGCTCCAGAAGGAGAAGGATCATGTGGAAGGCTTTGCGCCGGAAGTGGCATGGGTGACACACGGCGGACTGGAGCCATTGCAGGAGCGCATGTGTGTACGGCCGACTTCAGAGACGTTATTCTGTGATTTTTACAAAAATGATATCCATTCCTACCGCGACCTGCCGAAGGTATACAATCAATGGTGCTCAGTAGTTCGCTGGGAAAAGACGACCCGGCCGTTTCTGCGTTCCCGCGAGTTTTTGTGGCAGGAAGGCCATACTGCTCACGCGACAGCTGAGGAAGCAGAGGAGCGTACAATCCAGATGCTGAATGTCTACGCGGACTTTTGTGAAGAAGTGCTGGCGATTCCGGTCATCAAAGGGCGAAAGACGGATAAGGAGAAATTTGCAGGCGCAGAGGCAACTTACACGATAGAGTCTCTGATGCATGACGGTAAAGCACTGCAGTCCGGTACCAGCCACAATTTTGGCGATGGCTTTGCGAAAGCGTTTGAGATTCAGTATGCGGATAAGGATAACACGTTAAAGTATGTTCATCAGACTTCCTGGGGGATGACGACCCGAATGATCGGTGCGATCATTATGGTTCATGGAGACAACAGCGGGCTTGTACTTCCACCGCGTATCGCTCCGATGCAGGTGATGGTGATTCCAATTCGCCAGCAGCAGGAAGGCGTTCTGGAGAAAGCAAACGAGGTGAAAGAAGCCCTGACTGCGAGTGGCCTTCGCGTAAAGCTGGATGACTCCGAAAAGAGCCCGGGATGGAAGTTCTCCGAGCAGGAGATGCGCGGCATTCCGGTACGTGTAGAGCTTGGGCCGAAGGACATCGAAGCGGGTAATGCCGTGATTGTTCGTCGTGATACCAGGGAAAAAATCACAGCTGCGATTGATACTCTTCCGGAAAAGATCGCGGAAGTGCTGGATACCATGCAGCAGGAAATGCTGGAGCGCGCCCGGGCACACCGCGATGCACACACATATGCCGCGACAGAAAAAGAAGAGTTCAAAAGGATCGCAGATGAGAAACCGGGCTTCATCAAGGCCATGTGGTGCGGCTGCCAGGAGTGCGAGGACGCGATCAAGGAAGAGATGGGCGTGACATCACGCTGCATCCCGTTCAAACAGGAGAAGCTCGCCGATACCTGCATTTACTGCGGAAAACCGGCGAAGCACATGGTATACTGGGGGAAGGCATATTAAATGTTTCCTGTGGAAAGTCTTTCCACTGCGGACAAATGTTCATGTAAAAAACGCAAATTATCTTGACAAATGCGAATGAAGTGAGTATGATTCATGTATTAAGCAGATTTTCTTTTTATCAGGAGAAAATCGCGAAAAAATAAGAGGAGGTACTATTATGAAATTAAAGAAGGTAATGAGTGTTGCCCTTTGTGCGGCAATGGTTGCCGGATGCATGACAACAGTAGCATCTGCCGATGAGGAACTTACCTGGAAGATTGGTGGAATCGGACCAATCACCGGAGCAGCTTCCGCATATGGTTCGGCGGCTATGAATGGTGCTCAGATTGCAGTTGACGAGATCAATGCGGCTGGTGGCATCAATGGCTATCAGGTTGAGTTTCAGGCAGAAGATGATGAGCATGATGCAGAAAAGTCTGTAAATGCATACAATACACTGAAGGACTGGGGAATGCAGGCTCTGGTTGGTACGGTTACTACAGCTCCCTGTCTGGCGGTTGCTCCGCTCGCTGCAGATGACAATATGTTTATGATCACACCGTCAGCATCTGCTGAGGAGTGCATATCTTATGGTACAAATGAGTTCCGTATGTGCTTTACGGATCCGGCACAGGGTACTGCTTCCGCACAGTACATTGGTGAGAACCTTGACGTGACAAAGGTCGGTGTCATCTATGACAGCTCCGATGTGTATTCTTCAGGTATTTATGCTACCTTCCGTACTGAAGCAGAAAATCAGGATTTCGAGATCGTAGCGGCTGAGGCATTTACATCTGACAGCAAGACGGACTTCTCCGCACAGCTTCAGGCGATGGTTGATGCAGGAGCGGAGCTGGTATTCCTGCCATTCTATTACAATGAGGCATCTATCGTATTCACACAGGCAGCTTCTATTGAGTACAGCCCGCTGTGGTTTGGTGTAGACGGTATGGATGGTATCCTTTCTGTAGAAGGCTTTGACACCTCTCTGGCTGAGGGCGTTATGCTTCTTACTCCGTTCTCCGCAGATGCTGAGGATGAGCTGACTCAGAATTTCGTTGCGACTTATCAGGATCTTTACGGTGAGCTTCCGAATCAGTTTGCTGCAGATGGTTATGACTGTGTATACGCAATCGCTACCGCTCTTGAGACTACAGAGCTGGATCCGAGTGCAGATGCTTCTGCGATCAGTGACGCACTGCAGGCTGCGATGCTGGAGATTTCCATGGATGGACTTACCGGAAGCGGCATGACCTGGTCAGAAGACGGCGAGGTTTCCAAGAGCCCGAAGGCTGTTGTCATCGAAGATGGCGTTTATGTAGGTCTGTAATTATGTGAGTTGTCTGCTCTTTTCAAGTATGAAAAAGCTGTCAATGAACAGATCTGTAAAACAGAAACAGATGGTTTGAAAACAGAAACCCAACAGGGGGTTGCAAGGGGCAACCCCCTGTTTTGAAGTCATGTCATGTCCTGTCTCGACAGGGATTGATAAAACGGGAAAGCTTATTCTTTCTCAGTAGAACAGAGGTGTCTAATGAGTTTTATTTCCTATCTGATAAATGGTATAAGTCTCGGCAGTGTATATGCCATAATCGCGCTGGGCTATACCATGGTATATGGTATAGCAAAAATGTTGAATTTTGCGCACGGGGACGTTATCATGGTCGGCGGTTACGCTGCGTTTTCAATGATGATGTACTATGGTGGCAATCCTGTTGTGGCGGTGCTTGTGGCGATTGTAGTATGTACAGTGTTGGGAATTGTGATCGAAACGATTGCTTACCGCCCTCTTCTGGAAGCGGCCTCACCGTTGGCTGTGCTGATCACGGCGATCGGAGTCAGCTATTTTCTGCAGAATGCAGTACTCCTTATTTTTGGATCTACCCCCAAAAGCTTCCAGTCAGTAGTGAATCTGCCCAGCCTGAAGCTGGCAAATGGCGCTCTGACCATTTCCGGGACAACACTGGTGACGATCGCAAGCTGTATTGTGATAATGGTTGTTCTGACTACTTTCATTAATAAGTCCAAGCCGGGGCAGGCGATGCGCGCGGTTTCGGAAGATAAAGGCGCTGCGCAGCTTATGGGTATCAATGTCAATGGAACGATTGCGCTGACTTTTGCAATTGGTTCCGGGCTGGCAGCAGTCGCGGGTGTTCTGCTTTGCTCCGCGTATCCATCTCTGACTCCGTATACCGGTTCCATGCCTGGTATCAAGGCATTTGTGGCAGCTGTTTTTGGCGGGATCGGCTCCATACCGGGTGCGATGATCGGCGGTATTCTGCTGGGTGTCATAGAGATTTTGGGGAAAGCCTATATTTCTTCTCAGCTTGCCGATGCAATCGTGTTTGCGGTGTTGATCATTGTGCTTCTGGTGAAGCCTACGGGCTTGTTTGGCAAACAGATTCAAGAGAAAGTGTAGGGCAGTTCTCATGGAAAAGATAGAAAAGATGAAGCAAAAAAATCTGAAAAGCAATCTGATCACTTATGCGATCGTGATCATAGCGTTTGCCATCATGCAGGTATGGCAGATATCCGGAAATTTGTCCAGCCTGCTCTCGGGGCTTCTGGTTCCGATCTGTGTGTATGTGATCCTGGCGCTTTCTCTGAACCTGGTGGTGGGGATTTCCGGTGAGCTGAGCCTTGGGCATGCGGGATTTATGTGTGTCGGCGCTTTTGCGAGCGCGTTTTTCTCCAAATGTACTGCCGGTATCATTACATGGATGCCGCTGCGTTTTTTCCTGGCAATCCTGATTGGTGCAGCGGCGGCTGGCGTGTTTGGATTGCTGATCGGTATTCCTGTTCTGCGTCTGCGGGGCGATTATCTGGCAATCGTGACGCTGGCATTTGGTGAGATCATCAAAAATGTGATCAATGTATTTTACATCGGATTAGACAGCAATGGGTTCCATGTATCTATGAAAGATCAGTTTTCTCTGAATATGGAAGCAGATGGACAGATAATTCTGGGCGGACCGCAGGGAATTACGGGTAATGAGAAATGCTCTACGTTCCTTGTCGGAGTGATTCTGATCCTGATCACGCTGTTTATCGTGCTGAATCTGATCAATTCCAGAGATGGGCGTGCAATCATGGCTATTCGTGACAATCGGATCGCCGCGGAATCCATTGGCATTAATATTACAAAATATAAACTGATGGCATTTACCATATCGGCAGCTCTTGCCGGAGTGGCAGGGGCATTGTATTCACACAACCTTTCCACCTTGCAGGCTTCTAAATTCAATTTTAATACGTCCATACTGGCACTGGTATTTGTTGTATTGGGTGGAATCGGAAATATGCGCGGCTCCATTATTGCGGCTGTGATACTGACTGTACTCCCGGAGATGCTGCGTTTCCTCTCAGACTACCGGATGCTCATCTATGCGATCGTGCTGATTGCGATGATGCTGATCAACTGGTCGCCAAAGGCTTTGGAGTGGCGTGAGCGTTTACTGGACCGCTTCTTCCACAAATCTGCGAAGGAGGGTGAATGATATGTCGGCTATGCTGGAGGTAAAAAATCTCGGAATCTCCTTCGGTGGTCTTCGCGCGGTCAATGCGCTGGATCTGACGATTGAAAAAGGCGCACTTTACGGGCTGATCGGTCCGAATGGCGCCGGGAAGACGACGGTCTTCAATCTGCTTACCGGTGTGTATAAGCCGAGCGAAGGCAGTATTCTTCTTGATGGTGAGAGTATTATCGGGAAGAGTACAGAGGAAATCTGTAAGTGCGGGATAGCCCGTACGTTTCAGAATATTCGTTTGTTCAAGGATCTGCCGGTGCTCGATAATGTAAAAGCCGGGCTTCACAATGAATTTAAATATTCTTTGTTCAGCAGCATTTTCCACACGCCGACTTATCGGAAGGTAGAAAAAGAGATGGATGAAAAAGCGCTGGATCTGCTGAAAGTGTTCGATCTGGATGACGCAGCGGACTATAAAGCGTCCAATCTTCCTTACGGTAAGCAACGCAAACTGGAGATTGCCAGGGCACTTGCTACGGATCCCAAGCTGCTGCTTCTGGATGAGCCTGCGGCTGGCATGAACCCAAATGAGACGAAAGAACTGATGGATACAATCCATTTTGTGCGCGATCATTTTGGTGTGACAATTCTTCTGATTGAGCACGATATGAAGCTGGTGGCCGGGATCTGTGAAGAGCTGACGGTTCTGAACTTCGGAGAGGTGCTGTCTCATGGAAAAACTGCCACTGTTTTGCAGGATCCGCAGGTCATCACGGCTTATCTGGGTGAATGACAGAGAGTGCGCCATCTGTCGGTGAAGATCGGTGGCAGATAAAGGAGGAAAATACGATGGCGATGCTCGAAGTGAAAGACCTGGAAGTGTATTATGGTGTGATTCAGGCAATCAAAGGAGTTTCCTTTGAAGTCAATGAAGGTGAGATTATAGCTCTGATCGGAGCAAATGGCGCCGGGAAGACGACGATTCTGCATACGATCACCGGACTGATTTCTCCCAAAAGAGGGCATGTAATTTTTGAAGGGCAGGATATTACCAAAACGCCTGCGCATAAAATAGTAAGACTGGGTATGGCTCATGTACCGGAAGGACGGCGTGTATTTTCACAGCTGACCGTTTACCAGAATCTGAAGATGGGAGCCTATACCAGGTCGGATAAAGCTGAGATTGAAGAGAGTCTGGAGAAGGTATACAAACGTTTTCCGCGTCTGGAAGAGCGCAAGAACCAGACAGCGGGCACCCTTTCCGGAGGCGAGCAGCAGATGCTTGCCATGGGGCGTGCGCTGATGTCCAATCCGCGTATCATTGTGATGGATGAGCCTTCGATGGGGCTTTCCCCAATTCTGGTAAATGAAATTTTCGATATTATTCAGAGTGTGAGTGCAAGCGGCACCACAGTGCTGCTGGTAGAACAGAACGCAAAAAAAGCACTGGGAATTGCGGATCGCGCTTATGTACTTGAGACGGGGAAAATCGTTCAGGAAGGGAAAGCAACTGTGCTGATGGATGATGAATCCATCAAGAAGGCGTATCTGGGCGAGTAAGAGAGAATGCCAAAAGGGTGAGAGCAACAGAACAGCAAAGCAGATAACTATCATCACAGGATGGGTAAAAGTAGCTGCGGTGCAGCGATAACCCGTTGCATGGTGATTTATTGTAAAAGGAGGGGAGCAGTATGGAACAGCATATTGTGGTGACGATTGCGCGTCAGTTTGGCAGCGGAGGTAAGACGGTCGGCCAGATGCTGGCAAAGGATATGGGAGTCAGGTGCTATGAAAAAGAGATTCTGCGTATGGCTTCCGATGAGAGCGGCATCAGTGAAGCACTTTTTAATGAGACGGACGAGAAGCTGAAGCGCACACCTCTTTTTGGCAAGACAAAAGGCGAGTATAAGGGTCGCCTGATTTCTCCGGACAGCGATGAGTTCGTCAGTGATCACAACCTGTTTAACTATCAGGCGAAGATCATCCGGGATCTGGCACAGCGGGAATCCTGCGTGATCATTGGGCGTGCTGCAGATTATGTACTCAAAGACCATCCGGGACTTGTGAGCGTGTTTGTCCATGCGCCGAAAGCATATTGTGTCCATCAGGCGATCGAGCGCAATGCCTGCACCGATAAGGATGTGGAGAAGTTTGTCGAGAAAACAGATAAATATCGCAGTGATTTCTACAATTATTATACCGGAAATAAATGGAATGACGCGCGTAATTATGATCTCTGCCTGAACAGCCAGCGGCTGGGATTTGAGGGCGTGAAGGAAGCGATTGAGTCTTATATCCGGATTCGTTTCGGAAAGCTGCCGAATGAATATTAGTAATTATTCAGAACAGCAGGCCACAGGTTTACGATGCTGTTCTGAACTGTTAAAAATATTAAAAATCAACATTGACATTTCTGATACAATAAGATACTATAAGAATGTGCTTATGTGAAAAATAGACAGCCATATTTTGTGTGAATTACTGATTTGCTTCCGGCAGAAGGTATCGTATGAGTTTATATATAATATTCGAATTGTTTTGCCGGAGAGCGATGCGCAAGGGCAGGTATTGCGATGCGCTTTTGCCCTGGGGAAGAATGAAAAGGGAGATATGGCTGTTGAATGGAAAAGATTGAATCTGGGTCACGGTCAGAGTGAGAACCCACCGGAGACTGAAAAAAAGAATCAGAATGAGTTAAAAAAAGACGGGCAAAGTACTGCGTCTAAGGAGCCCGCCAGCAGCTATCTGGTGGCGTGCGATGCGGCTGAACTGATGGAATATCAGAAGCAGCTCCTTTATGATGTGCTTGGGCCTGTTTTTTTCGGCCAGAAGCAGGCGGGAAGCCGGGAAGAACTGGCAGAATTGTTTCAGAGCAGATACGGCATCGATGTACAGAAGGATTTCTGCGAGGGGGATGAACACTATGAGGAGTATTGGGAGGCGCAGCAGGCGATTGCCGAGGGAATGAGCATTTATGGTGGAAAAATCTCCTTTGATGACAGTATTCTGGCTGAGCTCGCAGGGACAATCTGGGAAGATCTGGAAAAATGGGATAAACACCGATTCCGCCGGATCAATACGATGCTGGAAGAATGAAGACAGAAAAAGTATTTTTGCTTTGTTAAAAAATTGGCAAAAACTTTGTTAACTGATATTGACCGATTTTACGAACCCTGTTACAATTATTTTACCGTAACTGTGAAAGCATGGAGCGGCTGCAAAAGGTCCGGGCAGTGCCGGATATCCGGTGGACATCCGTTTAGCATTGATTGAAACGGAGCGTAGATGCCGCAAAAATCAGATACCCAAATGCTTGCATCGGGGGATTTGACTTGCTCCATGAGGCAAACTTTCAAAAAAGGAGGAAACATATGAAGAAAAGAAAGGTATTAAGTATTTTGCTGACTTGTGCCTTATGCCTTCCGGCGGCAGGCACGGCGTTGGCAGAGGAGAGCAGTGAGGGTAGTTACACACCAGGTAACTACACGGCGTCTTCCATTGGGCACGAGGATGGCCTTACGGTGACAGTAACAGTGGATGAGACAAGTATCGTAAGCGTGGAAGTAGACGCTTCCAATGAGACAGCGGAAATCGGCGGAGCGGCCGCTGATGAGCTGGCAGAGCAGATTCTTGCGGTGCAGGGCACGGAGATCGATGGCGTTTCGGGTGCTACAGAGACGACAGAGGGTGTGAAGAGAGCTTTGGCTGACTGTCTTGATCAGGCTATGGGGACGACAGGCGGCGAGCAGACGGCTCTGACAGACGGCACGTACACAGCGACATCCCCCAGCTTTGGTCTGACCAGCCAGATGACCTGCAAGATTACGATTGAAGGCGGCGCGATCACAGATATTGCTGTGGTAGAAGAGAGCGACAGCGCGACCGGCGAGTGGTTTGCATCTGCAGAAGAGCTTTATATTCCGCGTGTGATCGAAAGTCAGTCACTGGCAGTAGATGCGATTACCGGCGCTACTACTTCTTCGAATGCGATCCGCAATTGTGTGGCGGATGCGATTGATCAGGCGGGCGGCGACAGCTCCGAGTGGTATACGGAGATCGAAAAGAGTTCTGAGACTGTTGTGATCGAGGATTACGATGTGATCGTAGTCGGACTTGGCGGTTCCGGTATTCTCTCTTACTGCGCGGCGGCGGATGGAGGCGCAACGGTATTCGGCATTGAGGCAGCGGGAAAAGTCGGCGGCAATTCTGTCTGCACCTATGGACCGATGGCGCTGAACAGTGAGTACCTGAAAGAACTCTATACGGACGGGGAAGATTATATCGATGCAGATGCGGTATATGAAACCTGGATGGAATATGTCGGAAGTGACGAGAAAGCGGATGTGATTTCTGAGGCTGTTTATAATTCCGGCAGTGCGCTTGATTACTATGTGGAAAACTTTGGCTTCGAATTTGAAGGCATGGGGCTGCTCGGCAGTTTCGTAGTACCTGAGTGGACACAGCTCTGGTGTGTTTATTCCGCGGATGAAGACAATACTTCCTGGAATATTCTGGGACCGAACAAGACCTTCCAGTTCACCCGTGCGCTGGATATAGCGAACGAGATGAACGAGAAAAATCAGTACATGACCGAGCTGACTGCAGATTCTCTGATTTTTGACGAAGATGGGAATGCGATTGGCGTTACCGCGACTTATTATGACGGGACGACCTACGAGATCTATGGAAAATCCATTATCCTTGCGACCGGCGGTTTCCTTGGAAACGATGAGATGATGGTAGAATATCTTGGCTCGACTGTAAACTCGATCGGCGATACTGTGAATGACGGCACCGGTATCCAGATGGGTATCTCCGCCGGCGGCGCGACTTATATGATGAGCACATTGCCAATGGTTCACATTTCTCAGGTGAAGAATATTATTCGTACAGACGACCTGACAGCAGATCAGAAAGCGATTCTTTCCGCCCTCGCTCTCACGACGGATCAGACCATGATCACGAATGAGGGCAATATCTGGGGCAATGAAAACCAGAGCGGTACGACGGATGAAGGTGTGACGGTAGAGATCGTATACGCGCCGGATTATATGTATTATGTCGTATACTCGCAGGAGGATATTGACAATATCCGCACCAGTGGTTTGTCAGAAACTCAGGCAGCTTCTGTATCCAGCTTCTTAAGCCAGGGTGGAACGCTTCCGGAGGCAGGCACACCGGTAGAAGATATTGATGAGATTCTGGCAGTCGGTGAAGAATATGACGATGTCATTGTAGCGGACAGCCTCAGTGATCTGGCGGCTGCCATCGGCTGTGATGAGGCGAACCTCACAGCGGCTCTTGGCGAAGAAGATACGACCTGGTATGCAGTAGCATGCTGCAGCTATGCGTATGCGACAGTCGGCGGTCTTGATGTAGACGTGAATATGAATGTACTCCGGGAAGACGGCACACCGATCGAGAATCTCTACGCGGTTGGTCAGGATTCCGAAGGTGTATGCAATGTAGACGGAGCAGCATATACACCTTGGGGTGGACAGGCGCAGTCCTGGACATTTGTATCCGGTCAGATAGCCGGAACACAGGCAGCTGCTTACGCGCTGGCTCAGTAATCTGATTGTCCGATTGTTACGATTGCTCCGCGGGAATCTGCCGCGGAGCAATCATTTTTAATGCGCAGAGCCGGGAAGGGAGTTTTGCGGCTGAAGCCGCACCCGGCTCGCGCGGACGAGCAGGAGGCAAAGAAGTTTTATGAAGTTAAAAAAAGCTGAGATCAGTCTTTTTCTGATAGTTGCGGCTGTCTGCATTGCCGTGCTGGCTTATCGCGCTTATCATCAGGAAGAAGGCAGCGAAGTGATTATTTCTGTAAATGGCGTGGAATACGGAAGATATTCTCTGAACAAGGATCAGGTAATTGAAATCAATGATACGAATGTCCTGACGATTTCGGATGGTGAGGCTTACATGTCTGACGCAAACTGTCCGGATCAGCTTTGCGTCAGCATGGGACATATTTCAAGCCACAATGAATTGATCGTCTGTCTGCCAAATTCAGTGGTAGTTCAGGTAAATGATCCGGAATGATGTCTGTAGCAGGCGAAAGATCGGTTACAGCAGCCGGAACACCAGCTCGATCGTCCGCGTCATATTTTCCTTTGCATTCTGCGGCTCCATCGCTTCTTCCAGGGTGCACATGTTGCGGAGAATGGGGAGGAATGCGTCAATTCCGGCTGAATTATAGAACTTTCCCCCTGCTTGCTTGAGACGTGGAGCCGATACAATCTGTCTTTACAGGAATAAATCTTCCAGAGCCAGAAGTACAGTTCCTTCTTTTGCTGCGCGTTCCTTTACCGGAGAAGTAAATCCGCTGCGGCTGATAAACAGGAAATGCTTTTTCATATCTTTAGGAAAAGCTTTTGCCGCGGTTATCAGGTCATCGTATTCCTCCATTGGCATTGGCCGGCTTGTAAATTTGCATTCACAGAAAATCCCTTCTGTTTTTTTCCTGTTTAAAGCAAGTAAATCTACATCATCCTGTGCCCGAATTGCCGGATTGTTGCCCCACCATTTTCCGATACAGGCCGGGATAAATGGAAGCTGTTTCCGTTTGGCCTGACGTATCAGGTACTGCTTGCAGATGTCTTCAAAAGCGCTCCCCATAAAGTTTGGAATATCACCCATAATTTCTTTTGCCGCATCTGCGGGTCCGAGCAGATCATAATAGCTTTTATCCGAGAAAAGATAGCGGTACCAGAATCGATAATAAGGATCTGTCAAAGTATAGATTGTTTTTTTACTTCCCTCCGGCTCGCCGCAGGGGATTTGTTTTTCGACCAGACGAATGGAAAGCAGTGTGGTGATATACTTTCCGCATTTTGCCTTATCCTCATGAATGTGGTCAGCGATTTCAGTGATTTTATTATGTCCTTGGGCAATCATTTCCAGAATGCTATTATATACGTTCGGCTCGCGGAGTTCCATTCTCAAAAGCATCATCGGCTCATCATTTAAAAAAGCACCGTTTCTCAAAATTTCCTTTTCAATATTTTGCTGTATCGATTGTTTCGATGAGAAAGCATTCAGGTAGCGCGGGATTCCGCCAAGGATACCGTATGCAATCAGCTTTTCCTCAATGGAATAATCGGGAAAAAAATCGGCGGCATCCAGATAATCAAAGGGCAGTACTTCCATGGAAGAGGTGGCGCGTCCGTAAAGAGGGCTTTCGTAGCCCATGATATCATTCACCATGAAACTAACACTTGATCCACATAAAATAAGGAACAGATTCAGATTCTTCCAGTGATGATCGATTTCATGCTGAAGCATGCTTTTGATGGAAGGGTTCGGTCCGGCCATAAATGGGAATTCATCAATGATGAGGATTGTTTTCCTGTCTATAGATTTTTT
>JAJBVF010000306.1 GCA_020859965.1 Clostridiales bacterium | reverse complement strand
AATCTCGCCCTGCTCGCCAATTTCCCTGAAGAATACGAAAGTGAATGGCAATATGCCTATTCCTGGCCGAATAAGGCCATCAAGGTACACCGAATTCATAGCCAAGGAAAAGAAAACCGGCTGCACAAAGAACAATACGCCGTGCGCGTAATTGACAATATTACAACGATTTTATGTAATGTGAAAGACGCCCAGGCGGAAATAACACAGGATATAACCGAGGTTAGCCTCTGGGACGACATGTTTGTAGCTAGTATGGCGCGGAAACTGGCGTGCTTAATCGCCGTACCAATCCTCAAAAACAATAGCCAAAAGGTAAACGAGGTTGAACAGTTGTATGCCATGCAGCTGCAAAACATGCGTTCCCAATCTGCGAGTGAAGAAGAGGAAGCCCAATTAGAAGTCCCCGATAGCTGGCTTTTGGCCAGGAGCGGCTGGCATGGGTAGTATTTCAAGCGTACTCATAGCTGCGCTACTTATTGCTTGCATTACCCTCGCCTTTCTGTACAAATGTACCCGCGATGAACGTGATGCGGCACTACAAAATGCGACCATAGCTACAGAGGCTAACAAAGCCAACAAAGAGACTATAGATATTCTTGCGGCAGAAATTGTAAAACGCGATGGACTCGTTGCCGCCTGGCAAGAAGAATTAGCCAAGGAAAGAAAGGCGCGGGATGATGCGCGCGATGAACTGAATGAGTTGTTGAAACGAAATGAACGCGTTCGCGATTGGAGTTCTGAGCGGGTGCCTGATGATGTGTGGAGCCTGTTCAAGTAAGCCGCAAATAGTAACAGTAACAGATGTGGTTTATATCCGCCCGCCCGAATATCTGCTCGAGCCGTGTGCGAAAACTACGCCACCGACAAGTGGGACAAACCGGGACTTATTACAATTCGCCATTAACCTTGGGTTGGATATCGACGCGTGTAACGAGCGAATTAATCTTATAAAAGAGTGGAACGCGCAATGACGAACCCGTATACCGGCGCGAAAAAGCTTCAACTGGATGATGGCTGGAGCTTCAGATGTATGACGGACGAAGAATGCGAGGTGGCATACCATCGGCTGATGAAAGAACACCTCATGTGGGCGTATTGGCCGCAACACGGGGATGACTCCACGCTAGAACACTGGATGGCCGTGGCAACAGATCCAACAACCTTCCCTATGGCTTTTCTTTATAACGGCGAACTGGTGGGATTTTCTCAGAATTTTCCCGCCTATTATATGAGCCGGTGTATGTCGGTCAACCCAGTAATGTTCCGGAAATTTTTTCCTCTTGGCTCCGCAGGATTTTGGAACGCCAGCGCGTGGGCATTGGGAGAGCTTGATTGTATATCGTTGCTCGGGTATGTGCCCGTTCGAAATCGACACATGACGGTAATGCTTGAAAATATTGGATACAACATTATGGGGGAAGTTCCGGAATTTATTTACTATGCGCGGCTGAAGCGGTATGATAATGCATATATATCGGTAGCCACAAGAGAAAGTTTGATCAAAGCCAAGGAGAAAAGCAAGGCATGAAAATCTACAATAAAATCGTTTTAGATATGAACACGCTTGAAACTCTCGAAGAAGACTCTTTTGAATATACCGGCCCCATGACCTGGTGCGGTGGTGGTGGTGTCGGCGGAAAGGGCGGCAGCCCCAGCAGCGTACAATACTCATACACTGAAACGCCCACAAAGCAAGCCACCAAATCTGTTTCTGCCGGTGCAACGGCAGCCGCTGCCACGCAGCGCGAAAAGGCTTCCCGTAACAGGGGCGTGGCAGCGAGCATCTTGACGCAAAGAAGGCAAAGCACGAGCGGGAGCGCAGGTTTGACCAGCCAAAACAGCGGGTCTTCAACTCTGGGGTAATCCTGCCGGAGGCTTCCCGCCGGAAGAACCAAGGAAGAAAATGGCTTTTGATATAACGCGATTGCAAACAAGATACGAGGAGCTCCGACTCGAAAGATCGGGATTCACAGAGGTTTACCGCGAGATTGCGCGGCTCTTCGCTCCTGGCCGCTATAGGGATGATACAGCGAGTGATTATCATCTCCGAGCGTACCCTATAGACTCCAAGCTCGTGAATTCCACAGGCGTTCTCGCCTTGCGCGCAATGGCGGCCGGACTTCACGGGGGCATGACAAGTCCGGTTCGCCCCTGGTTCCGCCTTATCCTTCAGGGTAATCCTGCCGAAGTTCCCGATGGCCTTAACGCTTGGCTGGACCTCACCACGCAGACAATGCAGGCCGTTTTACACCAGTCAAATTTTTATTCTGCCATACACGGCCTTTATGCCGACCTCGGCGCGTTCGGAACGGCTCTGCTCGTTGAAACTGCCGATGAGGACGGCGTACATTTTCACCTGTGCAATCCTGGCGAATTCGTAATAGATATCAATAGCAATAACGAAGTCGACGCCTTCTACCGCCGCATGCACATGACCGCGCGGCAGATTGTCGACAAGTTTGATAACAAAAACGTGCCGGACTTTATTAAGGGCCAGTGCGAGCATACGCGCAACCCTACCGCCCGCTATGATGTCATCCACGCGGTATTCCCCAGGAACGAATTCAAAACACTGGGACGGGTGGCATCGACCGACAAGCCCTACGCATCCGTGTATTTTCTCCTTGGCTCATCTTCTTCCAGCACAGGAGAACTTACCGGCCTTGGCGGAAAACCCTCCATTCTCGAAGAGGGCGGCTACGACATGTTCCCCGCCTTCGCCCCGCGCTGGGATATCTCGAATTCCGATCGCTACGGAATTAGCCCGGCCATGCAGGTACTGCCGGACTGCAAGATGCTCCAGGCGATGACCACGACCTTGCGAAAACTCCAGCATAAGGCCGCCGACCCGCCACTAGTCGTAGACCAATCGCTTCGCGCCACAGGTGTGCGGCTTACCCCGGGCGGCCTTTCCTATTTTGACTCGACCCGCACAGGAGTAACGCCAGTTGCGCCCATTCACCAGCCGGACGCGCAAACGCTGCAGTACTCCATGCAGGCCATTCAGGAAGTGGAAGAAATCATCAAAGACGGAATGTATGTCGAATTATTCCGCACTTTCCTTGATGACGAACGCCATAACATCACAGCCACGGAAATCTCGGCGCGCCAATCGGAAAAACTTGTCCTACTCGGCCCTGTTCTGGAGCGGCTCCACAAAGAGCTCCTACAGCCCGTTATTCAACGCACCTTTGCCCTGATGCGCGAATGGGGCGCACTCCCGCCGCCGCCGAACAACGTTGATATCATTAATGTTGATGTCACCTTTGAAAGCGTGTTGGCGCAAGCTCAGCGGGCGGGCCTTAGCGCGAATATTGAACAAGGCGTCGTTTTTGTTGGGAATCTAGCGCAGATGGCCCCCGAAGCCCTCGACCTGCTTAGTGCCGACAATACAGTCCGCGCATACCGTGATAGGATTGCTGCTCCTGCAAGCATGCTCCGTGAACAAAGCGAAGTGGAGGCCATCCGGCAACAACGTTCTGAACAGCAAGCGCAACAGCAACAAATGGCTATGGGGAATCAGGCATTAGCAGAAGCCGGTGCATTAGCTGACGCAGCCAAAACAATGGGCGAAACAAGACTAGGTCAAGGGTCCGTGCTTGATAACCTGCTCGGCGGAGTACAATAAACCTGCGGTGCCTAAGCAAGCCAAGGAAAAAGCCATGCCTACGGCAGGCCAAGAGGAGCCTAGCGGCGATTGAGCTATGGAAGGATATAAACGCGAAAACCTCATAACCGCCGTCGACCAGCTCGGCAAAAGTTCCGTAGGGCGGGAATTTCTTCTCTGGCTCCTGAACGAAACGGAGGTCTTCACGGCGGACTTTCCGCAGAACGAAAAACGCACTACCTGGCAAGCCGGTCGTCGTGCGCTGGGATTACAGGTTCTTGAGCTGTGTGCCAGAGCGGGGAACCTCGGAACGGTTTTAATAGCTGAAGCTATGTATAATGCTGCTCATGCGCCGCAAGGCTTGGGCCTCCGGCAGGAAGCCAAGGAAGAAGAAGATGACCGATGAGCAATTGGTGAGACTAATTGACGCCCTGGATAGGATAACGATCGCACTTGAAAGCTTCTCTTTGGCTAGCCGTTCCAGAGGAACGTCCCCAAGCATAAGCGCGGGCGGCGCCACACCAAAACCCCCGATCAAGGTAACGACCCCCAGGCAGCGAACAACAAGTAAAACCACATTAAGCAGGAGAAAATAGTTATGGCCGAAATGGAAGCCACAAACGCCGGCTTGGCTGAAGAAAGTATTGTGGAAAGCGCGATGAATACAGACGAGGGTATTGCAAGCAATTCCGTCCCTGAAGGCGCGGGATTGGTATCGAATGCTCAGGCGCCGATGGCTTCCGCAGGCACCGCAAGCGAGCCATATACCCTTGAAATGAATGACGAAGATTTGCCGCTTTTGAAGCAGCAGCTGGAAAGCTTCACCGGCACCTGTCGCGAACTTGGTCTTTCAAAGAGCCAGGCGGAACAGGTATTGGCCTGGCAGAAGGACCGCCTGCGCGAAGCCGAAACCGAAACGCAGCGCAACACCGAAATGGTCATGCGGGAATGGAATACGGAAATCCGGAACGATTCTGAATTTGGCGGCATTAGGTATACCCGCACGATAGCCGATGCTCGCGCGGCCCTCGCAACATTTGATCCAGATGGCAGCCTTCGTCAGCTTTTGAAGGATACCTACGGCGAATACCATCCCGATGTCATTCGTTTCGCGGCCAGGATTGGACGGGCAATTTCCGAACATAAATTCGTTGAAGGAAACGCAGGACCGGAACCAAAACAAACCCCGCTAGCAGAACGGTTTTATGGTCGTGACGGCGCAACCGTGATGCATGGCATTTAACTCCTAGCGCATAAACAACCTTATGGGAGACCAAAGGAATGCCGGCAGGGAATGAAGAATACCTCCCACTATTCTGGGGAAACGGATTGACATCCAAGCCAGATGACGACGGTGATCTGCCAGATATCGACGAATGTATACCAGATGACGACGGTGATCTGCCAGATATCGACTATACGATCTATGACATCTGTTCCTGTGGCGTGATATACGTACCTGAAGGCATCTGTTGCCTTGATCACGTCCGTATTATTAATGGGGAGAACCTCAATAATTGCGGCGGAGCAATTTGCATTACTTACGGCTGCCTAATAGCTGACTCTATTATTGTTGAGGGCAACTGTGCTAACTGCTGTGGTGGCGGAATTTTTAATTCCGGCGGGTGTGCCACCATCTGCGATTCCTGTATTAGCGACAACTGTGCTAACTGCTGTGGTGGCGCGATATATGCTTATGCCGGCTGCCTTATCTTTTGCGGCACGGTTTGTATATGCGGGAACTATAGTACGTCCGGTGTTATTTATCTAGGCTCAAATGCTCGCGCAGTTGTGTATGGCACAATATATGATTGGGATGGAATAACCAATTACGGCACCTGGTATTGTTGTGGTTCAGGATGTATTTGTGATATGACGACACAAACGCAAATCGAAGAAACAAGAAAAGCGGACAAGACCGTAACCCGCTCGGACAGTCTTGTCGACAATTTTGTTCTCAGCGATGATTAGGAAAGCCAAGAAAAGAATATTAAGGCCCGCGAGTGAATGCCGGTATCCGAAAACAGACTTGGTTGGGCAACGGTTCGGGAGACTGGTAGTTAAGGAATTTGCGGGGAGGGGTTGGGGGTCGGTTCTTTGGTTATGCCTGTGCGATTGCGGCAATAATCGTATTGTGCGTGGTTCAGATTTGAAAAAAGGTGATACGCAAAGCTGCGGTTGCTATCGCAAGCAAAAAAGCTCTGAAATTCACACTATTCATGGGGCGGCAAAGAAGGGGGAAAAAACAAGAGCGTACAAAAGATTCCATGATATACATACCCGCTGCTACAATCCTAAGTTCTCCCGATACAAAGATTACGGCGGACGTGGCATCTATGTCTGCGACGAATGGCGTTCCTTCCCTGTTTTTCGCGATTGGTTTGAAAGTCATGTAGGTGAAGGTGAAGAACTAGACCGCATTGACAATGACGGCCCGTATGCACCCTGGAATTGTCGAGGGGCTACACGTAAAGAGCAAGCGAGAAATACGCGCAGAAACATAAATATCACATGGGATGGTGAGACTTTGTGCTTAAAAGACTGGGCAAAAAGAACGGGAATTAATGCAGAAACTCTTTGGAACAGGATACGCCGGCACAATTGGCCCATTGAAAAAGCATTAACAACTCCGGCAATGAATAGGGGAAGGCACCAACATACAAGAGAAAGCACTGCATTATAACCGTAGCGCGCGAGAGAGCGGCTGTAACTTTAATGCAGTAACAATATAGTAGTAAAACAACAGGAGAAATAACATGGCTTATGAACCAGGTGGAGTCGGCACCCTTGCCGAACTTCAGGAATTTTATAGGTCGATGAAGATTGACACGACCACGATTGAACTCATGAATCAAGTCAATGACATCCTCTCGGATGTTCCTTTCCGCGAAGCCAACTCTATCAAGGGGCACGAGACCCGCGTCCGTACCGGGCTTCCCGATGTCTACTTCAGGCGTCTGTATCGCGGTACGCCGCTTTCGCGCTCGCAGTACAGCCGCGTTGTGGAAGGCATCGGCATGCTCGAGGCCAGGATGGAGCTTGATGTCAAGGAAAAAGAGCTTTACGGCGCGACCTTCAACGCCTACCGCCTGCAGGAAGGCAAGGCCTTTATGGAAGCCCTACGGCAGAAAACCGCCGAGCTGATGTTCTATGGCGATCATAACACTCTTGCCGACGAATTCGACGGCTTTGCCACCCGCTATAACGACCTTGGCAACCCGCACGTTATTAATGCCGGTGGGGAAGACGAAACTAACACTTCCATGTACCTCGTGGCTTGGGGACCAGATACCGTGCACGGCATTTTCCCGAAAGAGTCCATCGGCGGCCTCAAACACACCGACCTTGGCATGTACGTGACGACCGACTCGGATGCGCGGAAGTTTGAAGTCTTCGGCGACCTCTGGAGCTGGAACGTCGGCCTTGCCGTTCGCGACTGGCGCGCGGTGGTTCGCATCTGCAATATCCCCGTGGAACATCTCTATGAAGACCGCGTGATTGCGGATGAGGAAGGCTCAACCGGCGCGCAGCTGAACCCCGACTATGTGGACTTCAGGAAGCTCGTCATCCAGGCGAAAAACCTCATTCCGAACCAGTACCGCAACCGCACGATTCTGTACTGCAACGAAGAGGTCATGACCGCGCTGGAAGTACAGGCGTCGGATACGAAGAATATTCACTTACATTACGGAGACCTCTTTAACTCGAAAAATATTCCATTCATCCATGGGATACCCATTCGGCAGTGCGACGTAATTAAAAACGACGAAGAGAAAGTGGTAAAGGCCAGTAACTAATTGGCTGTCTAATCCAACCCATAAACACATAAGGTATTGAAATGATTATTGATAGCAATTTGGTATTTTTTGACGGCGCGACGAAGGACGACGAAACCGGTGGCGGCCAGGTCAGCAGTGGCGTATCCGACTGGATTCCCCTGACCGGTTTTCTGAACCCCGGCCAAGTAGGCCCCATCCCGATTCATATTTGTTTATCCGGCGGGCTGACTGCAGAGGAGAGCCTTACCTTCACCCTGAAACAGGCGGATAGCAAGGACGGGGAAGAAGAAGAAGCCGGTTCCATGGTTGTTTCCGGCCCCGTAAGAGCTGGCGGCACGGTTGCCTGGCGGTTTATCCCGCGCGGCGTGACCAAGCCGTGGATGAAGTTGGAGTTTAACGCCGCCTCCGTTTCTACCAGCACCGGCTCCGTTTTCGCCGCGATTGTCCGCGAAGACCTGACCGGCAGCTACCAGGATAACACTGACCTGCTCATCGACAAGGGCAAGCCGCAGTATCAGGCGACTGCCTAAGAATAAGCCAAGGGAAAAGAGCTCAAGCGCCGCTGGGTTAAGACTGTCTTTCCTTTGGCTCTGTCTTAAGCCCAACCGGCGCTTGAGGTTAGCCGGCACTCGAAATGAGCCAGTTTCTCGCCACCCTTTATAACGAACTCATCACCGAGGGCGGTCTCAAAGCCGCTCTCGGACTTCTCTGGTCGTTTATCCTCACGAGCGCGGGATATCCTGAAACAGCCATTGAAGCGCTCGTCTACCTTCTTGTCGCCGACTTTAT
Source organism: Clostridiales bacterium (assembly GCA_020859965.1). Taxonomy (GTDB): domain Bacteria; phylum Bacillota; class Clostridia; order Lachnospirales; family Lachnospiraceae; genus Choladousia. The sequence goes on along the minus strand of JAJBVF010000306.1, from coordinate 3,992 downwards.
CCTTGGCTTTTCTCGCGCCTGGCGAGATTGCGCCCTTCGCGGGGACAAAATTCGCCACGGAGCGTACAAATTCGTGGCCTACTGGGTCGCCATCGCTATCTTTGTGCAGGTAGACAAGACCATCACAAACGCATTGCCAATGGGAATTTCGCTGGCGAACCTGCTTATAGCCTACCTTGGCGTGAACGAAGCTCTCTCCTGCCTTGCGCATCTCTCCGCATTCGGACTGCCGGTGCCGGAGCATTTAGTGAAACGGTTGACAAAGTATAAAGAAAGGCTAGAAGAGAATGAGCCAGGAAAAAAGTAAGAGACGCGGCCGCCCGCCCAAATATCCGCGCGTTGATATTGATAATCAACTGCCTGCGGCACACTTAAACCCGGCGGAGCCTTTAAGCCCAGCGGCGTCTGAGCCGTTGACTGGGCTGCGGGGTATCGCTGACCTGGACGCGGGCGAACGACTGCAAATGCGCTGCAAATATGTCATCGGGGAGAAGACCCGCGATATCGCTGAGTATTTTGGGGTGAAAGAAACGGCCATCCTCAGTTTAGCCAAGAGAGAAAACTGGGCCGCAGACCCCATTGCATTGCAGTGTCGCGTGGGAGAAAAGCTCGTACCTGGCCTAGAGACGGCGAAGGATTTAGAAGCTAAAATGGCCGCGCTGGAAGACGAGGCGGAGCGGCGGGCGCTCATTGTCCAGCGGCACCGTACGGAATGGCTCCGGTATGAAGATGATATCCTGGGACCGGCTAAAGAAGCCAAAGAAGAAAAACAGGCGCGTACGGCAAAGCTTTTGGGCGAAGCTATCCGCGTGAAGCAGCAGGGCGAACGCGCCGCCTGGGGGATGGATGGCGGACTAGAGCTGGCAAGCAACGGGCCGCTTGTTGTACGATGGGGTACGCCTCCTGCCGGAGGCTAAAGGACGCCCTAGTTTAGTAATAAGAATCATTATCATCTGGAGAGAATATGAGCCAAGAAAAAAATCTGGAGTATGAAGACGTTCGTGACGATATCCTCTCGCTGATTATGGAGTTTGAAGGTTGCCGCTTGACGGCCTACAAATGCCCTGCCGGCGTTAATACAATCGGCTGGGGCCACACGGAGGGCGTCAAGGAAGGCGATAGGATAAGCCAAGAAGAAGCTGACAAGATCCTCGCCGAAGACGCCAGGGCGTATTATGAAGATATGCTCAAGCTGGTAACAGTAACTCTTACTGGTGGGATGGCAGCAGCACTGACTAGTTTTTGCTACAACCTGGGCGCAAGCTACTGCAAAAACTGCTCGCTCTTCAAAGAGCTAAACAAGGGCAATTATGCCGTGGCCGCTGGAAAATTCGGCGACTATGTCTACGCCGGCGGGGTAAAGCTGGCGGGGCTTGTCAAGAGAAGAGCCAAGGAAAAAGAAATGTTCGAGCGCGACGGGTTCCCCAGCTCAGACGCCGCTGGGCGCTAGTTTTGGGAGAAAAACCAAGGAAAAAAGCTCAGACGCCGCTGGGCTCTAGTGCTTTTTAACAGCGTGCCGCAGGCAAAGTTAAAATGGAAAAGCCAAGGAAAAAGCAGGTCAACTCGTCTCTTCCCTTGGCTTTCTCTTAAGCCGTAAGCGTCTGAATCCGCCGCGCACTCACTTCGGTTAGCAAATATCCGTTGACTTCATGCGAGCGCAGAAAGCCCTCAACCAGAACTTTCGTGCCGGCAAGAAGCTTGCCCTCAGGGGCGACATTTTTCGCCACATTGTTAAACGCGGCTACGTGATGCGCTTCCTTCCTTGTCGTCATCTCGCCGTTGCGATTCTTAAAATTTTCCGTGGTGACAAGCGTGAAATCTAGAACCGCGCCGTTATTGGCAAGAATTTTCAACGGAACGTCTTTACCCACCTCGCCCATCAGTTTTACATCATTCAGATACATTTGCTACCTCCTGCCGGGAAGGCCTTACAAGAAAGATACCCTTTTGCTCAATTCGACCAAAACCTATTGGGACATTGTATACCGTTGGCGCGGAGGGGTTTTGAATAACCCCATATGGCGTTGCGGTTGCCGTAGATGCGTTAGGCACGCCCACTGGGACATATGTAGTCTCAGTGCGGCCTGCCGGTTGCTCTGCCCATAAAACCAAATCCGCACCCACTTCTTTGGCTTTGTTTCTAAAGCCCCGCTCTCCCTCCCGAACTAGAAGGTCGTCCAGGCAAGTCCACGCTGCGCCGCCTATGACAACCCAACCCTCCCCTACATACTTCTTCACCCACTGGTCGAGCGTGGGGATATTGTCATACTTAATTACTTCCGGCTCATGGTCTTCACTTACCGGCTGTATCGGCGGAAGGTCTATTATCGGCGTGTAGGCTCCTTGATTTAATGGGGATGCGCACCCCCCCAGCATAAGAAAAATAACCAAGAAAAAAAACAAGCGGACCCGGCTCTCGCGGCGCCTGAGGTTGCCGTTGGCACGCCACATTCTAGCGCGCCTGACCCCTGAAGCACATCCTACCCAAAAAACACAAATTAAGCCAAGAAAAAATACCGCCGCCGTAAGCTTACACATTGTCTACCTCCTCTTCTCAATCGCCGCGAGGCTTGGAAGAATAGCCCAGGAAAAACAAGAGGGCCTGGCTCTTCCCTTGGCTTTCTCTTAAGCTGAACCGGCGCCTGAGGTTGCTGAACCGGCGCCTTGCCTGCGGCACGCTTTTGCCCTCGCGGCGTTTGAGCGGCGGATTATGCCGCTTATCGCCTCTATCAATTCCTTTACAGGCACCGCCGTTGATAAAATATCACGGTCTACCCAATGTGTCCCGTCTGCATTCTTCACGTCTCCGAACGGGTGGCACAGCGGCCGACCTTCATGCTGCGTCGTATTCGAAAGGTTGATCTGACCTTCCCATCCTAGCATGTCCGGACCCGTTGTTCCCCAAATTACCACTCCCGGCGTCCCCGTTGCCGCTGCCATATGATGCAGGGAAGAATCAACCGCTATAAAGCCAAGAGAAGAACGGAGCAGATACGGATAGTGCCAGTAGGCCGTGTTGAGCGTGATACAGCCCTGGAGGTGGCAATATTCCTCATTTATCATGGCATAGTTGACAATGCCTACATCGGGGAACTTTTTATGGAAGGCGTTGATGAATTCCTGGGCCATGTTAAGAGGGTACGCCCGCCGCTGACCGCCAGGGCGGAAAACGCGCGGCTTGTTGGCATCGTGCGGGCTCTGCCCACCGGCGAACTGGATGAGAATATATTCCCGAGGAAGACGCTGTTGCCGGAGATTCACGGCCTCCATCTCCCACTGCGGTGTCCCAAAAAACTGCGGTTTGTCGGCAGGCGTCCACTCAATCTCAAACTGGCGAGCCCATTCGTAACACAAATGCGTCTTACCAAATATATACGGCGATTTATACGGCTCTCGATGCAGTATTTGCGCATCTCGCGGTATCCGGTCATAAAACGCCTCCTCCGGATGATGCACTCCCACTATATGCGGCGAACCAAAGAATATCTGCGGGTACGGCGTCACTACTACTATTCGACCGTATCGCTCCTTTAGCTTACTCAACAGCGCCGTAAACGCGCACTCTTTACCTAGACCACCTTCTATCATTATGTACGTTAGCTCCGACATCCTTACCCCTCCTTCTACTCTTGCTTCGTTTATACCTTTCCTATGCCTGCCGCAGGCCAAGAAAAAGCCAAGGAAAAAACAGCGGCACCCGGCGTCTGAGCGAAAGCCCTCGCGGCGTCTGAGCGAAAGCCCTCGCGGCGTCTGAGCGAAAGCCCTCGCGGCGTCTGAGCGAAATATATCCCATCGACTCTCTTTGTCAACTATGAGAGTATATAAGCCTAAGGTCGGACATTGTCAACCGCCTTTAGCCAAGAAAAAAACAAGCGGATGCCTGCCGCAGGCTTCTGAGGTTGCCGCAGCGTCTCGTGACTACTCTACCTCTTTCTCTTCCTCTTTTATCTCCTATACCCCCTTTTCCTTAATTATCTGACTACTTTATATAC
>JAJBVF010000450.1 GCA_020859965.1 Clostridiales bacterium | reverse complement strand
GATAATCCGTTCTTACCCTGGGGATTTTATTTTCCTTTCTAAAGATTTTTTTATTTTTGTGCTTACATGAAAAGAATATTGAAAAAAGTTCTATGATAAACAGTTCAGTATTTTGTATGTATTTCCTGAATTTCTGACACAAAAACACTCCTTTTCACCCCGCTCTCTTCGTATCACTTTTTCATAACCCCTGTTTCATATCGCGTTCTTCTTCCTGCGTTCTCCCTCCTGCTTTCTTCACACCGTTTCCTTCCTAATATGCCATACTCGCTGTCTGGGCAAAAGTAAGCTCTGTTCCCGCAGTTCCCATGACCACCTTTGGAAGTCCCCCAAAAACCTGCCCGCACTGATATACCGCACGTGTTGATACTGCTACAATACAATTCTGTACCTGAAAACCACTCATGCCATCCTCTTCTTTCATTTCTGCCTGAATCATATCCAAGGCCCTCATTTTCTGATTAGCCAGTGCCCCTGTATTTAAAAGAATTCTTAAATAATCCAGATATGAAAGTCCCTCGGATTTTCCTTCTGCTCCTGATCTCAGTATTTCTGTGACTCTTCCAAGGTTTTCCAATGTCAGTGACCATGAATTCCCATCTTTCGTAAGAGGAACTTTCCCACCCTCCAGCAGAATCCGCACATCAATCAAACTCTCCCCGTAAGCCCAGGCCAGCAACAATGCATGCTTTGTCGCGGCCGTCAGTGCAGGAATTCCCAGAAATCCCGTCAATGCCGTTGCCAGTGAACCCGCCTGGGAATTCATAGAAGTATTGCTCACGCTGTAAGCGTAATTCATCCCTTCCCTGATTAGCAGCAGGCGGTTTACGACATACTTCAGATTTTTTTTATCTGTAGCCTTTCCCCCAAGAATATATTCCAGCTGATAATCCAGTGCAGCCCCCGTCTCATTGCTGTCATAATTCGGAAAATACCGGACAAGGTATTCCCGGAACAGCACATTTGACAATAATCCGCTGTGTTCCTTTTCAATTTCCATCGTCCCCGTTTGCAGTCTGCCATTTGACGGTTGAGAGCGAAGTGTAATACTTTTACCCGATATGCTTTTGTCCCAGGTCACGATCTCAAGCGTGCTTTTCCTGCGAAGCTTCGCGATCTCCGTAAGCGGATTTCCCTCTGTTTCAACAGAAATTGCTGTGTCTTCACCTGATTCCACTGCTTCTGATTCCAGTTCCTCCAGCCGGTCCTGTTTTGCATTCTCCAGGCTGGACAGACTTCCGTCACTGCTGTTCTGATCTGCCTCATATGTTTCCTGCTTTCTCTCTATCTCATCCGTACTCTCCGCCAGTTTCAGGATCTCCTCGAGCGCAATCACACCGATATTTGTCTTCATATATGCGACAGCCTGTTGATAAAACGCCTCTCCCTTGTTATCCGTTAACAGCGCATAGCCGGTGATCTCACTTGTTTCCAGTTCAAGGTTCCAGGGATCAAAGGCCAGTGATTTCAATAGCCCTGTCTTTGGGTTTGCATTCTGGGTAATAAATTCCTCAAATCTGTCGTTCACTGTCTGAATCTGAAAACTGCCTCCGGATGCGCCGTCCAACGAAAAAATTTCATATTTTTCAAGCAGTTTTGTCTCAAACTCACTCAGCAGTGAGAAAGTTCCCATGCCCGTAATTGTTGCCGACTGTGCCTTTGCTCCCTGAATTCTGGCGGATTCCGTCACCGCACAGATCAGAGTGAGGAACAGAATGCAGGTCAGGCTTAAAAAAACAGTGATCGATCCTTTATATGCTCCTCTGTCCATCAGTCTCCTTCCGCGCGCCTCTCCGCTCATGTCTTATACACTGTTACTCTGACTTGTGATCTTACTGAAAATAGTGTTGACGATACTCGTAAGCTGTTCCTTGAAGATCAGTACAAGGCTGATCAGTACGACAAGAATCAGAATGATCTCTACTGTTCCGACACCTTCTTCTTCCCGCAGAAATGTTTTGATAGAATCCATCCTTCTCCTCCTTCTTTATCTGCTTGTTTATCTGCTTACCTGCATGTCTGTTTATCTGTTTGCCTGTTTATCCATTTCTTAATTCATGCCCGGCATTCTCAATTCAAAGCCCCTGATGCAAGCATAGTTAGCTGGCTGCCTGACTGATTGCTTCGCAGGAATAAACAATCTCTCCCCTGCGGCTCAGAAAGACAGAAAGGCCGGCACCATCAATATGGCAAGGACGATCCCAAGCATCAGCATCATCGGCAACAGGAGCCTGGTACCCGCCTGCTCTCCAATTTTTCTTGCGTGATGCTTGCGGTCATTCAGGGAAGATTCCGCTTCCGTTTCAAGAAGAGCAGTCAGACCTTTCGCACCCTTTCTCAGATTCTGTGAAAGAATCGAACCAATACGGATATACTCTGGCAACTGGCAGCGTTTCCCAAAACGCTCATATGCCTGTGCCTCGCCTATTCCGCTTTGCATCTCGCGGCAAGTATAGGTGACCTCCTCGTATACATATCTCTGTCTTCCAGATTTTTTTCCCATTCCGTGCCACTGCTGTTTTCCTCTCTCATACTCCTCCGAAATCCGAAAAAACGCTCCCCGTATACTCATACCTGCTCCTAAAAGCATCGTCATCTTCCACATAAGATCCGGATAATCCAGAAGCAGTTCATTTTTTCTTTTCTCCGCTTTCTTATGTACCTGATTATCCATCTGCAGAAAGACACAGACTGCCAGGATCAGTGTCATTGCCAGTACGGAAAGATACGGATTCGACGAATTCTTTAGCCAGGTCAGCTTTCTTCCTGCAGCCGATGCAGGAAGTGTAAGTACACTCTCATAGCTGCTCTCTTCATCCGCCTTCGCTACCTCTTCCTGAATTTCTGCCAGAAGCTGCTCTTCCTCTGTCAGATCCGGCGGAAAAACGTTTGCACAGACACTGTAAAGCGCTTCCACTCCGTCGCACTCCAGAGTCGCCTGTATTTCTACTAACGTTCCTTCGCTGTCCTCTGCCGAAAGAATGCTTCCATCCGTTCCGATCACTCCATAAGGAGTAGTCATCCAGCTTATACTGACTGCACCATCCTGCAGACTTTCCGGGAACACCAGAGTCGTCTGGACAAAATCCAGCGACTGATTTTCTCCCAGGAGAATTTCATCCAGCTGAATAAGCGACTCTTCAAGAAATTCCTGTTTCTCCGCATCTGTATATTCCCTCTCCTGTACTGTAACCGTAAACTCCCTGGTCTTTTCTTCATCTTCCACCTGAACGGACAGCGCTTCCTTTCTGTTGCCTTCCCCATAACCGGGCCGCAATACCGAATCCAGCTGATTCTTACCACTGTTCCAGCGAAATGTAAGAAAGCAAAGCAATGTTAATATCAGTCCGATACTCAGTATTGCCACGATACATCGCATCTTCCGGATATAATACCTTTTCACTGCGGATCTGCTTCCCGCATGTAAAGCAATCAGTTCCTGCTGCAGCTCCTGCTTTCCCTTGCCAGGCTGATCCATCCCCAGCCGTTCCACCAGGAACACCCCCAGATTATTGCCTGTCTTCCTGAATTTCCCCATCTGTTTTTACTCCATCCCCGTATTCCTGGTACCTCGTTTTCAAATCAGCTATACCTCAATTCGCACGATATTCAGTCCCCAGAGGAACGCCATCAGATATACACCAAAACAGACCACCATCACCGCCATACCTGCGGCTGTCTCATACATTACCTCCAGAAAATCCGGCGATGTCAGCTTCACATACATCAGAATAAAAAGCGGTATCGCACTCATGATTTTCTGCTCCATCAGTTTGCCTGCCAGACAGGTCTCAATCTCCTGCATAGTTTCCTGCTTTTGCCGGATACAGGATACCGTATTTCGTATAATCGCGATCAGATCACCGCCCGAGCGCTTTGCCGTCAGGAACACTTCCGCAAAGCTGACAATATCCGGCACATCTGAACGTCTCCCAAAGTCCAGCATCAGTTCTTCCAGGTTTCGGCTCATCTGAATCTGTGCATCCATCCGATAAAACTCCCGTACGATTACCGCCTCTGCCGGATAGATCTTAGAAAGCTCTTTTCGTGCCTCACCCAATGCGTTTTCCGGAGAATAGCCTGCCTGCAGCGCGGCGAGCATCAGCTGTATCCCATCCAGAAATTGCTGCGTGATTTCTTTTTTGCGCCGTTCCCTCATCACCTTCTTCGCCTCGCGTGAAAAAAGCAATACCCCCGGAAGCAACAGAATGAATGCCTTTACCGACTGAAAAAACAAATAACTGACACAGCCATCCAGCAGCACATACATTGCCAGATATTTCATTCGCTCTGCCAGGGAGAGCTCGTACAGCGAATCCTCCATCCACGGGCGGTCTCTGGCGCAGCGCCTTGCATTCATTCCTCTAGGCAAATTCCTGCCCGCTCCAGTTTCTGACGGTTTTGCAACTCCTGCCGTTTTAGCAGTTTTCCTGTTACTGATTCGCATATATCCCTTCCTTCCTCTTCAAATTCGTACAAAGGCTGTGTCTGTATTTCTCCAGCTGCGCTGTCAAAATCCAGTACTTCCAGAATCTGCAATACCTTCCGGGTCTTATCCCGCAATCGGCCGACATGCACAATAATATCGATTCCAGATGCAATCTGCCGACGTACCGCCTGAAGCGGAAGTTCCATTCCCATCAGCACCATTGTCTCCAGCCTGGAAAGCATATCTTGCGGACTGTTTGCATGCCCCGTACTGATAGAACCATCATGCCCTGTATTCAATGCCTGCAAAAGATCAATCGCTTCACTTCCCCTGACCTCACCTACCAGAATGCGGTCTGGCCGCATTCGCAGGCTTGCCCGAATCAGATCCCGGATTGTAATCTCCTTATCCCCCTCGGCATTTGCGTTGCGTGCTTCCATGCGCACCAGATTCTGAACCCCCTGCAGCTGCAGTTCCGCATTATCCTCAATTGTAATAATCCGCTCATCACCAGGGATATAGTTCGACAATGCATTCATAAAGGTCGTTTTTCCGGAACCAGTCCCACCCGAAATAAAAATATTGTATCCGGCTCGAACCAGCTTTTCCAGGAAATCCACCACCTCCTGAGTCACTGTACCCCAGCGCACCAGCTGATCCATTAATATGGGCTGATCCGGAAAGCGCCTGATGGTGATCACCGGGCCATTCAAAGCCACCGGCGGCATGACAATATTGACTCTGGCTCCATTTGCCAGTCTCGCGTCAACGATCGGCACCGACTCATTTACAATGCGGTTACATCTGCCTACAATCTGCTGTGCAATGTCCTCCAGCCGTTCTTTCGTATAAAAGCACTTATCCCATCGTTTCAGTCTGCCGCCACGCTCCACATAAATCCCTTCCGTACCATTCACCATAATCTCCGTGACCGAGTTATCATCGATCAGTTCCTGCAGAATATCCAGACGCCGCACCGAATTAAACAGATCTTTTCGCAGGTCTGTCCGGTCCGCGAGGCGGATATAATATTCCATCCCGGATTCCAGAATCAGATCGTCAATATTCTGATAAATCTCATCATCCTGTAGTTCCCGGCATCCTTCCAGATTCTCCAACAGCTTTTTTCTCATACTGCTGAACCTTTGTTCATCCATGCTTTCCGTCCTCCTCCCAGAGCAGTCTCCGGACAAAATTCCCCATCTCACCCCAAACCAGTTGCTGCGTCAGTTCTCCACCATCCCGGAGGAGCGGCTGTACCGGCGGGTGAATGCGCATCGTCTTTTCCTGTATCTCTTCCAGGTCAAGCATCTGCACAAGGTGGTCATACTGCTTCAGTTTCGCCTGTGAAATCATATCTTCCTGTACCGGCATATAAATGCGATCGCATTCCTTCAGAATACGAAACAGATCGTCTATCTGTTCACTCAGATCCAAAATCAGCACATCATACTCCCGGAATGACATGACTTCCTTCAGAAATGTCAACCACTCCTCCCCCGTCACATCCCGCAAATCTGAAGGTGAGAGCGCGGGAGGGATGTATTCCAGTTCATGAAACGTCTGTATAACTGAATTCAGCTTATAGATCATTCCGCCTTCCTTTTGCCGCAGAAAATAAATCAAGTCAGAGATATCCATGCGGTAACTGATCTGAAACAGCTCCTCAAATCCCGAAAATTCCTCAAAATTCAGATAAAGCACTTTCTTTGATTCCGACAGGATTTCCCCCAGCGCGAGCGCAAATGATGTTTTCCTGGTTCGCCCGATCGGCGAATAAACTCCATACAGTTTCGTCTTTCTTGCTCCGAGAGAAAGGATATGAGGCTGAGGATGATCCTGCACATAATACTCCATCACCTCAGAGAGAATATCATCAGATGACTGATACTTATATACCAAGGGATAGCCCAAATCCGAAATCTGCTCTCCTTCCGTAAGAATGATCGTACGGTTGATTGGTAAATCCCGGATCTCATTGCACATTGCCCTCGTGGAAATCAGCAGAATCTCAATCTCATTCTCACTGGCAAACTTTTCCAGGCTCTCTACATTCGTAAAAGCCTGCACCTCAAACGGCGTTGTCTTACGCTCGTTCAGATACTCTGTAAGATTGCAGGCGTAGGATGCCTCCAGGTCACAGACTGCAAATATACTTTTTTTCATACAATTCTCCCATCTCTTCAATAATGATCGGAAACAAAATGAGCAAGCCCACATCAATTCCTTCATCTACGCACTGCATGGCTGCATAAGAAATCGGCAGCTTATACAGCCATGCAGCGCCGATTGCTTTGCGCATTTACACACAGCACAGGATTCCTATCAGCACCGGGATAGAAAAACAGAACTTTGCCCTTTCATCTACTCCATCCGTATAGGAATGCCACTGCCCATTCTTCGCATAATCACTGATATATGCCCAGAAATAGGTAAACTGTTTCCCAAACAAGTGATTCCGATACAAAATCACCAGTGAAAACACGGCGGCGACAAAGAAAGAGCGTACCATACAGGAAAGAACTCCTGCCGGGCCTAAAAATCCTCCCACCACGCTGAGCAGCTTAATATCCCCCGCACCGAGCATTCGAAAATAATACAGCCCACCAAGCAACAGAACCGGTAGCATTATCCCACCCAGGTACAAGATCACCCCGAGGATTTCATTCTCAAACAACTGATAAGTCAGTCCCATCATCAGCCCCGTCGCCGTCACGGCATTCGGAATCCGCCCTGACTGAAGGTCGCAAAGTACCGCAACTACTGCAATACTGGTAAGCGAAATCATCTGAATTTCTCTGTAAATATTCAAATCCCTCCTTTCTTTCGCGTACATTCTTCGCACAACACTTTCATCTTTCCAGGCAAGTTTTTTGGTATCTGTATCGATTCGATACTGATTTTATCTTCTGAATAATAATGTGATACATTTGATAATGTTTTTGATGTGATGTAAAATGATTATAGCACAATTTTATGATTTGTAAATATGATAAGTTGTATTTTTAAATCTTTGTGAGATATGTACAAAAACCGGGGTATGAACCACCCCGGTTTTTGTAAAAAAATCATGTAATTTTTCAGCACAGCAATGCTAAATCCGCCTTCTTCAAAAAGGATACACCGCTTACGTATCAGGATCTTATGCTTCCCGATCCATATATTTCATGTAGCTTACTACCATCATCGCAATCTTAAAGGTCAGGGCATCGTCAAACACGCGGATATCAAGTCCGGTACTCCGCTGCAGCTTCTCCAGACGATACACCAGAGTATTTCTGTGAATATAGAGCTGTCTGGCCGTCTCAGAGACATTCAGATTGTTCTCGAAGAATTTATTGATCGTCGTAATAATCTCTTCATCGAACGTATCCGGTGTTTCCTCTCCAAACACCTCTCTCATAAACATCTGGCAGAGCGGAATCGGCAGCTGATAGATCAGACGCCCGATCCCAAGTGTGTTGTAAGCAACGATCTGCTTTTCCTCGTAAAAGATTTTTCCGACATCCAGCGCCATCTTCGCTTCTTTATAGGAGCGCGACACCTGACGGATCTCCTTCACGATCGTACCATATGCGATCTTCACATTTGACATCGCCTCTGTATTCAGCATATCGCGCAGCATCTTCGCAGTACGCTCCACATCCTCGTAGGTATCCTTCTCCGAAAGCTCCTGCACCAGAATAATATTCTTTTCATCTACAGCCGTGACAAAATCATTGGTCTGGCTCCCAAAGAGTCCTTTGACAATTTCTTTCGCCGTACTGTCCTTCTCATACTTGGTCTCGATCAGATAGACGATCCTGCGCGCTTCCGCATCGATGTGCAGCTTTTTGGCCCGATTGTACACATCCACCATCAGCATATTGTCCAGCAACAGGTTCTGAATAAAATTGTTTCTGTCATATCGCTCGCGATATGCTACGATCAGATTCTGAATATGGCTGACCGCCACACGCCCCATCATATAGGCGTCTTCCGCATTTCCCTTCGATATCAGGACATATTCCATCTTCTTGTCATCAAATACTTTAAAAAAGTGTGCTTCCGAAACGACCTGACTGTCCGCCGGAGAATCCACAAACTGAACCACTGCTTCCGGCTTCACTTCATCTGTTGCCGCCGTTGAAGCCACCTCGTTCCCATTTGTATCCGTAACGATGAAGTCAATATGCGTGATCGAATGCAGCTCGTCAATTGTATTCTGTAAAATCTGGCTTGAAATCATATTCCCCATCCTTTTCTGTCAAAATCCGGAAATGCGCTTTCCCCACTCTCCGAACGCTATGGCAAATCCTGCTTTTTGCACTTATGTTTGTATTTGTAGTTTCATCCGCGTTTGTATCTGTCTGTCATAATATACTATTTTAAAGATTTTGACAAGAAAAAGAATGTAAAAAGGCCGCTGACAAAAGCATTTCTTCTGCCAGCGGCAAGTAATCTTCTTTCTTTATTTAAAAATAATCATTTGTATTGAAAGGCTTCAAAGATTTTCAGCAACTCTCTGTCAGGAATAATTCCGGGCATTCAGGCACAGCACAATTGCCATTCTGCTGCCTTTAAAATTTAAAAACCGCAACCCCATATCTCGGCAGATCATATGCGAAGGAATATGGTCTCCCGTCACACTCCTGCTTCACAGCCTTATAAACCTCTGGCTGCTCCTTCCCGGTGCCGCCAAACTCCACAGCGTCACTGTTCAGGATCAGCTTGTACTGCTTTCTTCTCGGCACACCAACCCTGTAATCCGGACGATCCACCGGCGTGAAATTGACTACAAACAGCAGGTTGTTCTTCCCGTTTGCGGAATGGCGCACAAAACTGAAAATACTGCGGAAATTGTCATCGGCATTGATCCACTCAAAGCCTGCCGGATCGCAGTCCATCTCATAAAGGCTGGCATTTTTGCGGTAAAGCTTCAAAAGTGCCCGTGTATAATTCTGCATCTGCTGATGCCGCGGCTCCGATAGCAGGAACCAGTCCAGCTCACGCTCCTCGCTCCACTCTCTGAGCTGTCCGAAATCCTGACCCATAAAGAGCAGCTTTTTGCCCGGATGCCCGATAAAGAACGAATAACCGCACTTCAGATTCTCAAATTTGTCATCATAAAGTCCTGGCATTTTGTTCACCATCGAACACTTCAGGTGTACCACCTCATCATGCGACAGAGGCAGAATATACTTCTCAGAGTATGCGTAAGTCATGGCAAACGTCATTTTGTTGTGGTTATACTGACGGAAATACGGATCCAGCTTCATATATTCAAGGAAATCATGCATCCAGCCCATATTCCACTTCATGGTAAAGCCAAGCCCGTCGTCCTCCGGACGTGTCGTCACCTTCGGCCATGCGGTGGATTCCTCCGCGATCATCATAAAGCCCGGATATCGTCCAAGCAGGACGCTGTTCAGATGCTTGAAAAACTCAATCGCCTCCAGATTCTGATTGCCGCCGTATTTATTTGCCACCCACTGGCCATCCTGTCTTCCATAATCCAGATAGAGCATGGAAGCCACTGCGTCCACGCGAAGTCCGTCCACATGGTACTGGTCAATCCAGTAAATCGCGCTCGCGATCAGGAAATTCTTCACTTCGTTTTTGCCAAAATCAAACACCTTGGTGCCCCAGTCCGGATGCTCCCCCTTGCGGGAATCCGCATACTCATACAGACAGGTGCCGTCAAATTCTGCCAGCCCCTGTGCGTCGCGCGGAAAATGCGCCGGTACCCAGTCCAGAATCACGCCGATCTTATTACGGTGCAGGTAATTGACAAAATAGGCAAAATCCTCCGGCGTCCCATAACGGGAGGTCGGTGCAAAATAGCCTGTCACCTGATAGCCCCAGGAACCGTCAAACGGATGCTCTGCTATACCCATCAGTTCCACATGCGTATAACCCATATCCTTCACATAGTCCACCAGGGAATGTGCAAATTCACGGTAATTATAATAACCGCTCTCATCTTCACCATGCGGATGGCGCTTCCAGCTGCCCGGATGCACCTCATAGATCGCGACCGGACTCTTATCCTGGTCAAAGTCTTTTTTCTTCTCCTGCCAGAGCGAATCGGACCATTTAATTCCTCTCAGATCTGCGACCCGTGAAGCTGTCCCCGGACGATACTCCGCGTAATTCGCAAACGGATCGGCCTTATAAAGCTTCCGCCCATCCGGTGTCAGGATCAGATACTTGTACAACTCGCCCGCGCCTACGCCGGGCACAAACAAAACGTAAATCCCCAGCGGCTCCAGCCGTTCCATCGGATGACTGTATTCATCCCAGTCATTGAAAGAACCGATCAGCTGCACTCGTTCCGCATTCGGTGCCCACACAGCAAAATAAGTCCCTTCTTTTCCCTTCCAGGTCATCGGATGTGCGCCAAGCTTCTTATAAATATCATAATGCGCACCCTGCCCGAACAGGTACTGATCCAGCTCGCTGATGAATTCCTGTTTTTTCCTTCCGCCAGTTTTTTTCTTCGTGCCCGTCTTAGCTGCCGCCCCCGTTTTTTTCACTTTTTCTGCCATACCGCATTCTCCTTAATTTATCTTCCTTATTTCATAGAACTCACACGATTATCTGTACTCCGAAACCGCTCTGCAACCGCACATATCATTCTTACTATACATTTGCTTTCGGCATCCTGCAATCTTTTTATAATCTTTTTTGTGATTTTTGCCACAGTTTGCTCCATCATCCTCAATCCGTGACAAACCGTCAAAATCGACCCTCACATTCAAAAGGAACTCAGATGCCCCGGAATCAACCGATAATAAAAATACTTCCGCCGCCCGCCGGGATCTCCCGGTTCAGCCTGCCATTCTCCGCCGCAACTATCTCGCCGGTCGCCAGATCCGTGATCTTCCCGGCCTGGCACGGCAGCGGCACAGACAACACAGCCGCATTGTCATCGTTATTCACCAGGATCAGCGCCGTCTCATCCTGCCCGATCCGCGCAAATGCGTACTGGCGGGTCGTCAGCATCAGCTCCCGGTAGGTTCCCTCTCCAATCACCGGATGCTCCCTGCGGCATCTGCCGAGGAAAGTAATAAATTCTTCCAGTCCCGGTATCGGCGGGTTTTTCTCCATCTCCTCCAAATTCAGATACGGCCGCAATGCCGGATCCCCGCCATTCGATTTTCTGCCTTCCACGCCCCACTCCGATCCGTAATAAATCGAAGGAACTCCCGGCAACGTATACAGCAGCGTATACAGAGACTTCAGATGGCGCTTATCATTCAGCTTCGATACAATCCGATCCACATCATGATTATCCACAAAGGAATACAGCACCCTGCCCCTGCAGAGCCCGCCGTTCCCGTCAAACAGCCGCCGAATCGTATGCGCGATCTCGAAATAATTGTGATCATTGTGACCGGAATACAGCCCCTTGTGCAGCTCATAATCCGTCACCGAATGCAGCATCTCCGGATTCGCCCAACGGGAATAATCGCCGTGGATCACCTCGCCCATCAGCCAGAAATCCTGCTTTTCATTTCCGGTCATCCAGCGCATTTCCTTCATGAAGTCGAAATCCAGACAATCCGCGCAGTCCAGCCGGATCCCATCGATGTCAAACTCATGAATCCAGAAGCGGATCACATCAAACAGATAATCCTTCACTTCGCGGTTCTGCAGGTTCAGATTTACCAGCTCAAAGCAATTCCGCCACGCCTCATATCCAAATCCGTCATTATAGGGATTGTTTCCCCAGAAATTGATTCCTTTATACCAACCGCAGTACCGGGACCCTTCCCGGTTTCGCTGAATATCCTGAAACGCGAAAAACTCACGCGCCGTGTGGTTGAAGACACCGTCCACCACCACTTTCAGTCCCAGCTCATGCGCCTTTTTCACAAATCTCTTAAAATCCTCATTATCGCCGAGCCTGCGGTCCACCAGCTTATAGTCCTTCGTGTCATATCCATGAGACGTCGACTCAAACAACGGCCCGATATAAATCGCACCGCACTCCAGATCCCGGATATGCGGCAGCCATTTTTCCAGTTCATCAAACCTGTGAACCACCTGCTCCTCTCTGTTTTCATATGGTGCTCCGCTCATCCCGAGCGGATACATGTGATAAAAAACTGTGTTGTCATACCATGCTGCCATCATCCATTCCTCC
>JAJBVF010000389.1 GCA_020859965.1 Clostridiales bacterium | reverse complement strand
CGACTATCCGGCGATCGTGGATAATACAGAACGGCTGGTGTAGGAATAGCTTATGAAGGAGCTGCTCTTTGAATATGACATGAATCTGGAATTCAGTCCGCCAGTCGAAGAACACCGTTTTACCCTGAAATGCATCCCCCAGACCGATGAACGACAATTGATAAAGCAACTCGACGTGGAGGTATATCCGAAGGAGTTTTTGTCAGCAGATGAAGACTCCTTTGGCAACTACAGCATTTACGGGTACACAAAGGGAAAACACGACCGCTTTTTTGCCCGTGTCCGCGGGCAGGCGCAAACCGGACTCGCCCCTTACCTGACCGCAAAGGAAGAACATCAGATCGGGCTGTTTAAATATCAGACAGACTATACCCGCCCCGGGCCTGCCATCCGCGCGTTCGCGGATACCTTTGCGGACGCCGCAGCGGAATATGAGACATTTCGCAGGAATAATAATCTCTGCACTCCTGAAAGCATTGCTGCAGATCGCTTAACGACAAACACAAATGATTTGACAGTAGACCCTGCACACTCACCCGCGCAGCAGATGATTGGAAACGCCCCCTCCTTTCAGTCGGCGGCAGCTTGCGGCGAGCATTTACAGAACGCTTCGCGTTGCTCGCCGCGGCACTATAACGATCCTGACACGCTCTGTCAGGATCCTGTACTTCACTTCGTTCTCACCATGATGCGCGCTCTGCACGACCGGTTTTCCTACGTACAGGGCGTCACTGATGTGCAGACGACGGCTGAGGAAGCCATGGCGCTCGGCAAGGGCGTCTGCCAGGATTACTCGCATATCCTGCTGTCTCTGTGCCGCATGCACCGGATTCCCTGCCGCTACGTCGTCGGCATGCTGATCGGAGAGGGCTTAAGCCACGCCTGGGTCGAGGTCTGCAGCAACGGGCGCTGGTACGCGTTCGACCCGACCAACAACCTGATCGTAGACGATGCACACATCAAAATATCCGCCGGACGCGACTATCACGACTGTATCGTCAGCCAGGGAGTATTTGTCGGCCGCACGACACAGACCCAGACCGTCGCCGTGCGGGTACGTGAAGCAAATATATAAAGTAAGAAAGGATCACTACATGATACAGACTATCGCAAAAACCAACATGCCGGTGGATGAGGTGCTTCGCATCCGCAAGAATCGGATTCAGCCCTGCCCAACGCGCAGCGTTTCCAAATGGGCAGGGCGACCTGCCGCCGAACACAGTGAGGGGGCGTTACCCATGCCATCCTCTCCTTCCTGTTCCAAACGCATCAGCATTGTCACCGGAATCCACGGTGATGAACTGGAAGGGCAGTTTGTATGCTACGAAGTGGCACGCAGAATTGAGGAACACCCGGAATGCCTGAAAGGAACCGTTGATATTTACCCTGCACTGAATCCATTCGGCATTGATTCCGTGACCCGCGGCATCCCGGCCTTTGATCTCGATATGAACCGCATTTTTCCGGGAAATTCCGACGGTGATATGAATGAGCATCTTGCCTCAGAGATCATCCACGACCTCGAAGGCTCCGACCTTTGCCTGGATATCCACGCGAGTAATATTTATCTGACGGAAATTCCTCAGATCCGTATCAATGAACTGCACGAAGAGACTCTGCTCCCACTGGCAAAGCTGTCCAACGTCGATTTTATCTGGGTGCACGGCGCCAGCACGGTTCTGGAATCCACCCTCGCCTACAGCCTGAACAGCCGCGGCGTACCTGCGCTGGTGGTCGAGATGGGCGTCGGCATGCGCATTACCAGAGAATACGGTGTGCAGCTCACCGATGGCATCTTCCGCCTCATGACAGAGCTTGGAATCTGGGACGGCCCGACTATTGAGGTGCGCACACCGATCATTTCCAGAGATCCTGATGAAGTCACCTTCCTGAATGCTCCGGTCTCCGGCATCTTTATCAAAACGCTTTCTTTCGGAAACGCCCCCTCCCTCCAGTCGGCGGCATCTTGCGGCGAACATTTGCAAAACGCTTCGCGTTACTCGCCGCGGTCTGGTACCATGGTGAAGGCGGGAGATGAGATCGGGCAGATCGTAGATCCGCTGCGCGGCATCCTGCTTTCCACCGTTACCGCACCTGTAGACGGCTGGCTCTTTACCGTCCGTGAATATCCGGTCGTGGACGAGGGTTCCCTGCTCGCGCGAATTCTAACGCAGACTCTGTCAGATCCGGCATAGATTTCTGAATTTCAGTGCCGCTCTAAGAATCTGTCGCTAAACTTCTATGCCCGCTTCGCAAGCGCCGCTAAATATAAAAATCGATTGCTCCGTGCTTTGCACTCACGCATCTACGCTTCGCTCCGATCGGCGAATATCCCGTCCTTTGGACAGGATGCCACCCGGCGAGGGTCAAACAGACGTCACTGGCGCCCGGCACCGCTGCCGCTATTCGCAATCCGCGGACAGTATCGAGACAAGAACAGGAGATTTTCCCATGAAACAATCCGTTTTATTTGAAATAAAAGCATTATACCGCGATGATTTTCGCGTCACCGGCTTCACCTTCGGTGAGGGCGAGGAGTCGATCTGCATTGTCGGAAGTATGCGCGGCAATGAAAATCAGCAGCTTTATGCCTGCTCCCGGCTGATTCGCAAGCTCACTGAGCTGGAAGCAAAGGGACGCATTTTGCCCGGAAAGCAGATTCTGGTCATCCCCTGCGTAAACCCTTATTCTATGAATATTAAAAAGCGCTTCTGGTCCATTGACAACACGGATATCAACCGCATGTTCCCCGGCTACGACCAGGGTGAAACCACACAGCGTATTGCCGCGGGAGTTTTTAATGCGATCCAAAACTACCAGTACGGTGTACAGTTTGCCTCCTTCTACATGCCCGGCGCATTTGTACCGCACGTCCGCATGATGAAAACCGGTTTTGAGGACGTCGAACTGGCAAAGCAGTTCGGCCTTCCCTACATCGTCCTGCACGACCCGCGCCCCTTCGATACAACGACACTGAATTACAACTGGCAGGTGTGGGAGACACACGCCTTCTCCGTTTACACCACCAATACACAGCGGGTGGACCGGGAAAGCGCAAGACAGGCCAACGAAGCAATCCTGAATTTTATGGAAAAACAGGGCATTATCCGCTACAGAGGTTACAGCGGTTATCATTCCCGTGTGATCGAAAGCCGCGATTTCATCCCCGTCCGTGCGGAAGATGCAGGTTTTTTTGAAGCGCTCGTGCAGCCAGGCGAGGAAGTCGATGAAGGACAGCTCCTTGCCCGGATTTATGACCCATATCTGGGCACCATCCGCAGCACACTGCACGCTCCGATGCACAGCACAGTTGCGTTTGTACACGATGAAGCCATGACTTATCAGAGTACTGCCGTGCTCAAACTGATCCGGGAAGAAGATTATTAAAAGATTATTAGAAAATTATCCGGTTACGGATCCTCACGAATCTGCTATCCCATCTCCAGATCAAATGCCCCGATGGAAACATACGGGGCATTACGCTTGCTACGATGTCAGCATCGGAGTATTTTTCTTTTATTCTTTTTATTTCTTCCAAATTGGAAACAATTAATAAATTAATTTTCAATGACAAATATTTTTCAATATGTTACAATCTTATTAATTTCTCAAAAATGCTATCATTGTCTTATAATCTTTCGCAATCAGATTACCTGGTGCAGGCATCGGTCCGTTTGATCTTCACGGGAATAGATAATCAATCAAGGGGAAATTATATGGAAATTCAGTTTCTCAGAGAATTTATGGTTTTGAGCGAAACCTGCAGCTATCAGAATGCAAGTGAAAGGCTGTATATTACTAATTCTACCCTTTCCAAGCATATTCAGAAGATGGAGGCTGAGTTTGGGTTTCCCCTGTTTGAGCGTTCTACCCGCAAAGTCGCACTGACGGATGCCGGAAAGATTCTTCAGCAGAAATGCGGACAGATCCTCCCGCTGTACGATGAAGCGCTGGTAGAGATGAATAAGGAAAACGCGAAAGCTACCAATACCTTATCGGTCGCTTTTGCGAGTACTATGTACCGCTACGGCGTGCTTGATACCATTCTTGCTTTTAAGGATGCGTATCCTGAAATTAATGTACAGATTTCAGAGCTTCCGTCTCCGCCTCAGAAATCAACCTTTATTGATGAATCGGTGGAATTTGCGTTTGCGGACAATATCAGCCGGATTGCAGATGATGTCAACCATCAGCCCGTTGCAAAGGAAGAGCTCGTATTGGTTGTTTCAGATAAAAGTCCATTTTTCACGGAATCCTCACTGGAGCTTCCGATGATCGCCAGAGAGCCGCTCATTCTCTCAGATACCGCTTTTTTACAGGATCTGTTTTTCGATAAATGCGCGGAAGCCGGCTTTTCTCCGGACATCAGAATGTGTACCGGACGTTCTCAGAATGTGTTTAAACTGGTTGCAGGCAATTATGCCAGCGCGGTCTTTCCACGCACCTGTCTTCAGGAATACAATGGCACAAAAGAGCTTCATGCTGTTTCATTTTCACCACCGATCACGTTTGACATCCATATGCTGTACATGAAGCACAGATCCTTTTCTTCTGCCGGAAAACTGTTTTTTGATTATGTAATGAAACAAGGGGAATTTTTATGAAAACTCTGTATCTTCACATCGGCACGCCGAAAACCGGCACCTCAGTCATTCAGAACTTTCTGAAGACAAACACAGAAACGCTGCATGAGCAGAGCTTCCGCTTTCCGATTCTGCCCTATAAATGGCCAGGGGTACCTACACAGCGGAACGGACATTTTCTGGATCTGCCAGACTCTTCTCTGATTCATCCCGACATGACAGAGCCAAAACCGGAATGGAGACAGCATTACGCGGAAGGCCTTGCGATGGTGCATCGCGAGTTTGAGACTTACGACAACCTCATTCTTTCAGAAGAGGATCTGTGGAATGCGGTCAATTATGCTCCTCTGAATGTTCTCGAACAGATGAAGGAAGATGCCGCTCTCCATGACTACTGTCTCAAAGTCGTCGTATACCTGCGCCGGCAGGATCTTCTCCTGACTTCGCTCTGGAATCAGAAAGTCAAAGTCGGAATGACCGCAGCGACACTCCCGGATTACATTGAGCAGCTCTTAAACGAAAAACCACTTTATGCCGACTATGACAGAACACTGCAGAAAATTTCCGACATCGTTGGCTTTGAAAATATCATCGTCCGCCGTTATGAGCCATCCGCCTGGGTCGGACAATCGATCTGTCTTGATTTTCTGACTGCCATTGGCCTCGATCCGAATCTTCCTTTTAAGCTTCCCGCTCAAAAGGAAACAAATACCAGCCTGAATGGCAATATCGCTGAAATACGGAGGATTATCAACGGCACGGATTTTCTGTCTGATGAAGAAAAGCGCGTGTTCAAAGCCAATACGAGGCGTTTTGAGAGTGAGAGCAAAGCCGGAAAATCCTCTTATCAGCATTTATCCGCAAAAGACGCTGCTGCTCTTCTCGCCCGTTTTCAGGAGGGAAATGATCGTGTCGCAAAGGAATACCTCCGGGAGGACCGATCTCTGTTCACGGAGGAAATAAAAGATTATCCCATGTGGCAGGCAGATGAAACCATGACCGCCGATACGATCCGCTTCTTCCTGGCGTTATCCCAGCAGCTGTACCAGCAGAACCAGGAGCTGTACAGGCAGAATCAGAAACTGGCGAACACAGACCGGCTGCTTGCAAATACCAAAACAAAATTAAAGCACCTACGCGATACTTTAAAAGGAAAAAACACCTGAACACCAGAAATGGCAAATAATTTTGCCATTTCTTTTTTTCTGCTGCATATTCCATTTTATTCTGGCAATCCTATCAGTAATCCGGTAAAGGAAACCGCAGTCCTGCAGAGCTTCGCATTTTTCCTGCAAAATCTCTGTAAGGGTGCTGCGGGAATAAAGGATGAGGTGATGAAAATGAATAGACCAAGATGGAATGAATGGATCACAAAACGCAGCACAATCTGGACCCTGAGTCTGTGTCTGGTCGGCGTTATCGTTCTCGGCGGCATCGCGGCAGTAGACAGTTCCCGCGATAACGGCAATACGCAGTCCGAAACGGAATTCGGACAGATTGCATATCTGGAAGAAGATCTGGAGCTTACAGAAGAAAATCCGGGGGAAAATAACCCGGCATCCCAGGACACAACAGCAGAAAACACTGATGGTCTGGAAGAAGTTTCCGGAAATACGGTAGAAGGCACGATATCCGGCACCGGCAATGATGAAACAATCGCCGGAGTAAATACGGACGGAACAGCAGATACGGACGGTGACAGCACCCTTTCCGATGCAGGCAGTGAGAGCAACGCGGCAGATACGGACATCGATGGCGCTCTCTCCAATGCAGGCAGTGAGAACAATGCGGCAGGCACGGATGGTGAAAATTCTCTCCCCGGTACCGATCATGCAAGCGAAGTGACAGGTATAAATACTGACAACAATCTCTCCGGTACTGATAGCGAAAATGAAGCAACAGCATCTGACAATGAAAGCAATCCCTCTGACACAAACAGTGAAGAAGCTTCTTCTTCCAGCATTATCTCAGAACAGGCTTTGATCGATGCAGGCGTCAGCTTTACCGATGAAGAGTCTCTGCTCTGGCCTTCCGCCGGAACGATCGCCATCGATTACAGCATGGACAAAAGTGTATATTTTGCGACGCTGAATCAGTACAAATACAACCCTGCTCTGATTATCAGCAGCGACAGCGGCAATCAGGTGCTCGCGTCAGCAAAGGGAATCGTGGAATCCATCTCTGTTGATGAAGAAACCGGCACTACGCTTGTACTCAACGTTGGAAACGGTTATAAGCTTACCTATGGACAGCTCATGGAACCGGCTGTTTCGGAAGGCGACGTTGTAGAAGCTGGCGACCTGCTCGCTTATATCAGCGAACCAACGAAATACTACAGCACAGAAGGAAGCAATCTGTACTTTGCCATGACAAAAGACGGTGAACCGGTCGACCCGATCCTGTATCTGGAGTAACCGTTTCAAATACTCATGCACCAAAAATTCAAAGAAGAGTATACTATAGTAAATAGCTACCATTTGCAGCCGGTCTTCCACATGCTTTACCCTTTTTTTGTGAAATACCCTTTTCCGGCTGCTTTACGACCGGGCAGGAAATGATTGATCTGCTGATCTGCTATTGATCTTCTGCTCGTCGCGCCGGGCACACGCAGTCAAACCAGCCGGATTCTCCAGAAAGCTCTGCAGCATCCGCTGTTAAAACTCCTCATGCGGCCCTGCGCATAGAAAAACGGGATGGATCACCCATCCCATTACATAGGTCTCATCTGACGCCTCTCCAGCCATGTCCTCAATCCTCGTACTCGATCTCGATTCCAGGCATTCGTTCATGCACCAGTTCATCCATTTCGATTGTTGAAAGATGTCCCCGCTGTATTCCTTCATCCTCTGCCAATACAAACTTTATTTCGATCTGTTTTCCAACCTGATCCGCGATCAGCTGCTCCAGCTCCGCTTTGCTCTGGGCATCATTCAGGTAAGGTTCTCCGAGAAAATCTGCGAATACCACATACAATTTCCCGTCGGACGCATTCTGCGAATTGTATTTCGGCACTGCGGAGGAAAGTATCACGCGAAATTTTCCTTCTGCCTTCCCTACGATCGTCTTCCACATCCCACAGACTTTTTTCAGATCTTCCGGTGCCGGGGATGATTTCTCAAGGTCGGCTCCGGCACTCCCCTGCGGCGCCATCCGGGATGCTGATGGATTTCCCGCATTCTCCGGATTTCCCTGCCCCGCCATACTCTGCGCAGCCAGCAGACCCTGTTCTGCCGCCCGTTCCAGCTTCCGGATACGCTCCAGGAGAGAAAGCTCATCGCGCTCTGATTCCGGATGGCAAAGCTTTATCAGCGCCATCTCCACCTGAACGCGCTTATTTGTCGCATAGCGTATGGAATTGGAAAGCTCAGAAAGAATACGGATATAACGCATCAGTGTGTCACTGCGGATCATGGCAGCCTCTTCCCGCAGCTGCACAAGATTCTCACTGGAAACGTCCAGCGTCTCCTCCATATCATCAGAAGTCTTCAACAGCATCAGATTGCGCAGGTACCAGGTAAAATCATTCACAAACTGTGTGAGATCGCGCCCCTGCATGATCAGGGCATCCAGCGCCCGGATTGCCTCTGAGACTTCTCCGCGCAGAATTTTGCGCAGCAGATCGCTGAATACATCCGTATCCACCGCGCCGAGCACTTCCAGCACACGGTCGTAAGTCAGTTTTTCCCCAAGATAAAACGCAATGCACTGATCCAGAAGACTTAAAGAATCACGCATGGAACCGTCGCCTTTTCTGGCAATATAGCGCAGAGCCTTTTCCTCCGCTTCCACCTGTTCCTTCTCCAGCAATTCCTGCAGTCTTGCCAGGATCGTATCCTGTCCGATCCTTCGAAAATCATACCGCTGACAACGCGACAGGATCGTGATCGGAATCTTGTGTGCCTCCGTCGTTGCCAATATGAAAATAACATAGGATGGCGGCTCTTCCAGTGTCTTCAGCAAAGCATTAAAGGCGCCGAGAGAAAGCATGTGAACCTCATCGATAATATATACCTTAAAACGCCCTTCCGCCGGAGAATACGCGACCTCTTCCCGGATTTCACGGATATTGTCCACACCATTGTTGGAAGCAGCATCAATCTCTATCACGTTCATCGAAGTCCCCGCTGCAATCGCGCGGCAGGACGCGCATTCCCCGCAGGGATTGCCATCCACAGGGTGCTCACAATTCACCGCTTTCGCAAAAATCTTCGCGACGGAAGTCTTGCCGGTGCCTCTTGTACCGCAAAAAAGATAGGCATGACCGAGCCTGTCCGCTTTGATCTGGTTTTTCAGCGTTTTCACTATATGATCCTGCCCTTTTACCTCGTCAAAGGCAGACGGACGGAATTTACGATATAAAGCCGTATAACTCATATCTGCATGCTCTCCTGTTTTATTCTATGCGTGGCCCTGCAAAATCGAGCAGGAGGCTGCTTTTTGCCTCATACTCGCCCGTGCACATCAAAAACAGAGCCCCCTGCATCATATCAGGGAGCTCCATACCTGCTGTTTCATCAGTCTCCGAAACAGATGCCCATCAGCTTCGCCTCTTGAATCATCTCATCCTTCGGAGAAACAGTCTTAAGCTTCCCTGCCACCTCTCCGAGCGGAACCTTTTTCATCTTATTATTCACAATGCCGACCATATAGCCGTATTCTTCCTTCATGATCATATCCGCACACTTCAGACCGATACGGGTAGACAGAACACGGTCATACGGGCACGGACTTCCGCCGCGCTGGGTATGTCCCGGAATCGTGATGCGCACTTCCGGTCCATTTGCAGCCTTGATCTCATCCGCCAGCTCATGCGCGATCGAAGCATTCCCTCTCTGCTGAAGCTTCTTCGCGTATTCCTTCTTGCTCAGCTTCGCATCCTTCTTGGAAATCGCACCTTCCGCTACGGCAATGACGGTAAATCCTTTGCCGGCCTGTGTACGGCGATCGATCGCTTCTACGACCTTCTTAATATCGTACGGAATCTCAGGAAGCAGGATGATATCCGCCCCGCCTGCGATACCGGAATAGAGGGTCAGCCAGCCTACCTTATGTCCCATAACCTCGACAATAAAAACACGGTTGTGCGAAGCCGCTGTAGTATGGATGCGGTCGATCGCGTCTGTCGCGACATTGACTGCACTGTAAAATCCGAACGTCATATCCGTACCATAAATATCATTATCAATCGTCTTCGGGAGATGGATGATATTCAATCCTTCCTCGCGCAGCAGATTCGCTGTCTTCTGTGTGCCATTGCCACCCAGGATGACCAGACAGTCCAGACGAAGCTTATAATAATTCTGCTTCATCGACTCTACCTTATCCAGGCCCTTTTCCCCCGGCTCACGCATCTGTTTGAACGGCTGTCTCGAAGAACCGAGAATCGTGCCTCCCTTTGTCAGAATACCGGAAAAGTCGTTCGAAGTCAGAAGACGGTAATCCCCGTAAATCAGCCCTTTGTATCCATTCATAAATCCGTAAACTTCAAGCTCTTTCAGATTGCTTGACAGACCTTTTACCACGCCGCGCATCGTCGCGTTCAGCGCCTGGCAGTCACCGCCGCTCGTCAGCAGACCAATTCGTTTCATTGAATATCACATCCTTTTCTGTATTTACAGGTACATCCGCTCTACCTGCATCATCTGTACATCCCGAAGGATTTCCCTGTTACTTCAAAGTATACCGCAAAAAAGGAATTGCCACAACTAAATTATTCAGTTTTTTAGTAAATCTGCCTTACATGTCCGGACCAATGCAGGTCCGCCAGACTGTAATCTGTAATACATGGAAAAAGGCACCACATCCGTAATCACCTTACGGACATGGTGCCCTGTCTGACAGTCAGATATCTGTATTTGATTGTATGCCGCTGTTATCCGATCATACGATCCTGTGCAGGTAACAGTACAGCAAAAACACTTCGCTGTAATTTACTGTTCAAAAGACTCCGGATCTACCTTTACTTCCACCTTGTCCAGATGCCAGATCTCATCCACATACTGCTGGATGGTACGGTCGGAAGTAAACTTACCGCTGCATGCCATATTCATGATAGCCATCTTCGCCCAGCGAGGTTCATCTCTGTATGCTTCCTCCACTCTCCTCTGCGCTGCCGCGTAGGACTTGAAGTCAGCCAGAATAAAGTAGGTATCTGCACGGTCGCTGCTGTTCGTGTTCAGCAGAGAATCATAGATGTCGCGGAACAGCTCCGGATTGTTGTGTGAGAATTCACCGTTGATCAGCTGCATCAGCACGCGGCGGATATCCTGATCGTTGTTGAAATAATCGGTCGGATGATAGCCGCCCTCGTTCTCATAGCGGATAACCTCATCCGCGGAAAGACCGAAGATAAATGCGTTCTCCTCGCCCACTTCTTCGACGATCTCTACATTTGCGCCGTCCATCGTTCCGAGTGTCGGAGCGCCGTTCAGCATGAACTTCATGTTACCGGTACCGGATGCTTCCTTGCTTGCGGTAGAAATCTGTTCGGATACATCCGCTGCCGCAAAGATCAGCTCGCCGTTTGATACGCGGTAATCCTCGATAAACACAACCTTCAGCTTGCCGCCGATCGAGCGGTCGTTGTTGATGACGTCTGCTACGTTGTTGATCAGCTTGATCGTCAGTTTCGCGCGGCGATAACCTGCCGCTGCCTTTGCGCCGAAGATAAAGGTTCTCGGATAGAACGGCATCTCCGGATGATCTTTGATCTGATCATACAGATACATCACATGAAGGATATTCAGAAGCTGACGCTTGTACTCATGCAGACGCTTTACCTGTACGTCAAAGATGGAGCGCGGATCAACATCAACGCCGTTGTGCTCTTTGATGTATTTCGCAAGACGTACTTTATTCTGATATTTAATGTTCATAAACTCCTGCTGAGCTTTCGGATCGTCCGCATAGACCTTCATCTTGGCAATCTGCGGAAGATCCGTGATCCACTCGTCGCCGATGTGATCCGTCACCCAGTCTGCCAGAAGCGGGTTTGCGTGAAGCAGGAATCTTCTCTGAGTGATACCGTTTGTCTTATTGTTGAACTTCTCCGGCATCATCTCATAGAAATCCTTCAGCTCCTGATTCTTCAGGATCTCCGTGTGCAGACGTGCTACACCGTTTACAGAATAGCCTGCTGCGATCGCCAGATGTGCCATCTTTACCTGTCCATCATAGATGATTGCCATCTTGCGGATCTTTTCCTGATTACCCGGATATTTTGCCTGAATCTCATTGACAAAGCGGCGGTTGATCTCTTCCACGATCTGATAGATACGCGGAAGCAGTCTGGAAAACAGCTCGATCGGCCATTTTTCAAGCGCCTCAGCCATAATGGTGTGGTTCGTATAAGCGCAGGTCTTCGTCGTCACATCCCATGCTTCCTCCCAGGTCAGTCCTTCTTCATCGACCAGGATACGCATCAGCTCCGCAACCGCTACTGTCGGATGCGTATCATTCAGCTGGAAGGTCACCTTCTCATAAAATTTACGGATATCGCTGTGGGTCTTCTTATACTTCTCTACCGCGGTCTGTACACTCGCGGAGATGAAGAAATACTGCTGCTTCAGACGAAGCTCTTTACCTGCGTAATGGTTATCGTTCGGGTAAAGCACGTCTACGAGGTTCTTCGCCAGGTTCTCCTGCTCTACAGCCTTCTGATAATCGCCCTTGTCAAAGGAGTCCAGATGGAAGTCGTTGATTGCCTCCGCATCCCAGACACGCAGCGTATTTACGATGTTGTTGTTGTAGCCAAGCACCGGAATATCAAACGGTACCGCACGGACGGACTGATATCCTTCCTGCTTAAAATAATTTCTTCCGGTCTTCTCATCATACTCTACGCGTACATAACCGCCGAACTTAACGATCTTCGCGTACTCCGGACGGCGCAACTCGAACGGATTGCCATCCTTCAGCCAGTTGTCCGGCACTTCTTTCTGATAGCCATCCTCAATCTTCTGCTTGAACATCCCGTAGCGC